>CAMBWI010000015.1 GCA_945871445.1 Singulisphaera sp. GP187
TGATCGATGATGATGGTAATCCCAAGGGCACGCGCATCTTCGGCGCGGTTGCACGTGAACTTCGGGAAAAGAATTACATGAAAATCGTTTCCCTCGCGCCAGAGGTGGTCTAATCCCATGCCGCTCCATGTAAAAAAAGGCGATCTTGTACTTGTCACCGCAGGAAATAACCGCGGTGAAACTGGTGAAATTCTCACGGTCGATCGCAAGGCGATGCGCGTGATTGTCAAAGGCGTCAATGTGCGCAAGCGCAATATGAAGCCCAACCAGCAACAACCCAAAGGATTCGTGGTCGAGAAAGAACTCTCGATTCACATTTCCAATGTCAGTCCCGTCGTCGATGGAAAGCCATCACGAGTTCGATTTGTCACCAAGCCAGATGGTTCGAAGGTTCGTCTCGCTGCGCGCAACAATAGTGAATTGCATGTGCTGAGACGCGCAACCAAGTCCAAGACCAAGTCCTGAAGGAGTATCAATGAGTAAGAAAGAAATACCAACATCGCTTCCTGAACCTCGACTTCGTCGGGCGTATCGCGAGCAAGTTTCCGACCGAGTTCTGAAGGAATTCGGCATGAAGAATCTTCATCAACTGCCGAAGATCCAAAAGGTTGTGATCAACGTTGGAGTTGGTCGTCACCTCGAAAATCAGAAGTTGAAGCCTGAATATCGAGAGGCTGTGATCGGAACACTTTCGACGATCTCTGGCCAGAAGCCAATCATGATTCTGGCGAAGAAGGCCGTTTCGAACTTCAAGGTTCGTGAAGGTGCGCCAAGTGCATTCATGGTCACACTGCGCCGCGAGCGCATGTGGAATTTCCTTGATCGACTGATCAATCTTGCAATGCCGCGTATCAAAGATTTCCGCGGCGTTTCAGATAAAATGTTCGACCGTCAAGGAAACTTTGCGATGGGATTGAGCGAACAGGCAGTGTGGCCTGAAATCAACATGGCAAACATCAATCACTCTCATGGAATGAACATCAACATCGTCTTTGCGCATAGCGATCCAAAGAAAAGCCGACTTGTTTTGGCTGAACTTGGAATGCCATTCGTGAAGTTAGAAGAAACATCGTCGAAATCGTCTTCAGCCCGATCAAAGCCGTCTGCAGCTGTCTAAAAGGAGACCTATGGCAAGTAAACGCGTATTTGCAAAAATGAAAATTGCGCCGAAGTTCTCGACGCGAAAACGAAATCGTTGCGAGATCACGGGACATGCCCGCTCGTATTATCGAAAGTTTAGAATCAGTCGTCATATGTTGCGCCAGTTGGCGTTGCTGGGAATGATCCCAGGCATGCGAAAAGCTTCGTGGTAATTCACTGCGCCGATATTTATTACTCAGGACAATATTCAAGGACCAAACCATGTCATTGCAAGATCTCACCGCCGATATGTTGACCCGCATCCGTAATGCGGTGTCTATCCGCCGCAAGAATGTGACTTGCCTCAATAACCGCCTCAATCGAGGTGTTTTAGAGGTGTTACGCGACGAAGGTTTCATCATGGGATTCGAAGTGATTCCAGATGGTCGTCAAGGACTTCTGCGAGTTCAACTGAAGTACGGACCTCGTGGAGAAACTCTCATCAATCGCATCGATCGCGTCTCTCATTCGGGATGCCGCGTCTATTGCGGGGCGGAATCAATGCCCCGACTTCTCGAAGGACTTGGGATCACGGTGGTCTCAACGAGCCAAGGAGTGATGAGTGACCGCAAGGCTCGTGAAATGCGAGTAGGCGGCGAAGTTGTTTGCGCCGTTTCGTAAACGAATTTTTTGAAGAACAGAAAGAACAGAAAGACCCAGCCATGAGCCGAATCGGAAAACAACTCATTCTCGTCCCAGCGACTGTGAAAGTCACTGTGAATGCTGCAACGAAGACTGTCAATATTCAGGGACCGAAAGGGAACAACTCTTTCACCTATCGACCAGAGATGATCGTTGCATATGACGACAAGACCAAGAGTATTTCCTGCACCGTCGATGATGTTTCGCGCATGGAAGAGGGCAATCGTCGTGCATATTGGGGAACGACTCGCGCTGTGATTAACAAGATGGTCAAGGGCGTTTCAGAAGGATTCACCCGAAAGCTGGAAGTGGTCGGCGTGGGATGGACTTGCAAACTCCAAGGAAAGAAGTTGATTCTCTCCGTGGGATATTGCAATCCGATCGAATTGATGCTTCCAGAAGGTGTTGCATGCACGATCGAAAACAACACAATCATCAATCTCTCTGGCGTTGACGCACAGAAGGTTGGAGCATTCGCAAGTTTGATTCGAAGTCAGCGAAAGCCAGAACCTTATAACGGCAAAGGCATCAAGTATTCCGATGAAGTGATTCAACGGAAGAAGGGCAAGGCATTCGGCGCTTAAGGCGCTCGAAAGGAATTCCAATGGATATTTGCATACAAAAACGATCTCGACGCAGCCGACGACGCAAGGGACTTCGCAAGACCCTTCGTGGAACTCCAATGCGACCACGATTGGCGGTCTTTCGATCACCTCGTCACATCTATGTTCAGGTCATCGATGATTTGGCTGGGCGAACGCTCGCGGCCGCATCAACGAAGGACAAGGAATTTGCAGGCAAGGTTGGCGGCAACTCTGACGCAGCAAGCGCTGTGGGACGAGCAGTCGCCGAACGTGCGATCAAGGCTGGCGTTGGTCAAGTGGTTTTCGATCGAGGTGGATACCTCTATCACGGACGAGTCAAGGCGTTGGCCGAAGCAGCACGTGCAGCGGGGCTCAAGTTCTAAAATAATGTTTTTATTGAAAGATTCAGAGAACAAATATGAACGATAATTTTGACGATAGTGGCGTAGACGCAACAACAGTAAAGGTGTTCCGAACATCCTCCACCGTTGCAGGTGGTCGGCGATTCAGTTTCGGCGCTCTTGTCGTGGTCGGTGATCGACACGGCAAAGTTGCTGTGGGATATGCAAAGAGCAATCAAGTTCCAACAAGTGTTGAAAAGGCGACGCGCGAAGGTCGTCGTAAATTGCGCGCTTATCCGCTGCAAGGTCGCACTTTGCCACATTCGGTTGAAGGTCGTTTCGGCGCATCGACGGTTCGTCTGGTTCCAGCAAGTCCTGGTACAGGTGTCATCGCAGGTGCATCAGTTCGTGCGGTTCTTGACATGCTCGGCGTTCAAGATTGTTTGACGAAAGCGTACGGATCAACAAACGCAAAGAATTTGGTCAAGGCAACTTTCGCAGCTCTCGACATGCTCCGAACTCGCGAGCAAGTTGAGAAGCTTCGAGGCGTGACCCTTGGAACAACAACAGTTGAAGATGCAATTGCTCGCGGTGTAGCAGCAATGCCATCGCAGCGTTCCGGTGAACGCGCAGCAGCTCCAGTCAACACCGTTGGCGACGAACGTCGACGCGGTGGTGGCGGCGGCGGTCGATTTGGTGGCGGCGGTGGTGGTGGTCGACCAAGTGGTGGTCGTCCGCGAAATGATGGAAGTTCCGCGCCAGATTCAGCTCCGGTTTCAGCAGCTCCGGTTTCAGCAGCTCCGATATCAGCAACTCCGGCGCCAGAGAGTACGACTCCCTCGGTTCAAACTTGATTCGCAGTTCTTAGATGAGGAAATAAAGCCATGATGATCCATGATGTAACAAGTGTGGTTGGAAAAGACAAACTTCGCATGCGCGTTGGTCGCGGTGAAGGAAGTGGCAAGGGCGGCACAAGCGGTCGCGGTCACAATGGTGCGAAGAGTCGTGCAGGTTGGACAAGTCGCCCTGGTTATCAGGGTGGTTCGACTCCGCTGCTTCGACGATTTCCCAAGCGTGGTTTTTCCAATTCGGATTTCCGAGTTGATTACAGCGTTGTCAATATTGCAGATCTTGCGAAGCATTTCAAAGCAGGAACCGTGATCGATGCAAATGCGCTCGTAGAAATTGGTTTGATTCGTGATACCAAGCTTCCGTTGAAGATCTTGGGCACTGGAGATATCTCTATCAAATTGAATATCACAGCTGATCGATTTTCTGCACAAGCAAAGTCCAAGATTGAAGCTGCTGGCGGAACTGCTGTCTTGACTCCATACGCGGCGAAGGCTGCTGCGAAAGCTCATGCCGAAGCTGAGGCCGAAGCCACGAAGAAGGCAAATGCTGCCAAGCGTGCACCAAAGGCAAAGGAAGTTGCGGAACCTGTAGCTCAGCCAGAAGGAAAGGCTGAAGCCAAGGCAGAAAAGAAGCAAGAGAAAAAAGAGAAGCCAGAGAAGCCAGAGAAGCAAGAGAAGCAAGAGAAGAACGAAGACAAGGACTGACCTTAAAAAATAATTATGCTCCAAGCGTTTGCAAACATCTTCCGAATTCGAGACCTACGCAACAAAGTGTTTTTCACTTTGGGAGTGTTGGTCATTTATCGAATTGGTTTTTGGATTCCGCTTTTAGGAGTCGATCAGTCAGAACTCGCCAAAGCTGCCGAGCGTGCGTCAGTTGATCAAACTGGCTTTGGTCGCTTGCTTGAATACGCATCCATCTTTTCTGGTGGTTCACTTCAGCAGTCCACGATCTTCGGATTGGGAATTATGCCGTACATCACGGCCAGCATTATCTTTCAGTTGTTGCAAGCTGTTGTGCCATCATTGCAAGAACTCAAGAAAGAAGGCATGTCTGGTCAACAGAAGATCATGGAGTGGACGCGCTATGCAACCGTCGGACTCTGTCTGTTGCAAGGTCTGATGTGGCTGGGTTTCCTTCGCACTCAGAATTTGGTTCAACCACAATTCCAACTCGGTGGTGGATTGGTCATTTTCTATGTCTCAGGAATCGCTGCGTTGACTGCCGGAAGTCTCTTCCTGATGTGGTTGGGCGAACAAGTTGACAAGTATGGAATTGGCAACGGAGTTTCGATCATTCTGACTGCTGGAATTCTTTCACGAATGCCAAGTGCTGCAACATGGATCGTCAATAATTTCGATGCAAGTCTTCAAGGTGGCGACGCAAAGATTGGCGTTGTAGGTCTGATCGTTCTCTTGGCTGGATTCCTCTTTGTTATTGGTGGTGCGATCGTTATTACAGTCGCGCAGCGTCGAATACCAATACAGCAAGCAAAGCACACTCGTGGTCGCAAGGTGTATGGCGGGCAACGGCATTATTTGCCTCTTCGAATCAATCATGCTGGTGTGATGCCGATCATCTTTTCAAGCACACTCATGATGTTCCCAGCCTCTGGTTGCGCATGGCTTGCATCACGCGCAGCAGCAGTCGATGCATCGTCAACTTGGTCTAGCATTACTAATTTCGTGGCTCAGAATTTGCAAATCGGGGCATATCCGTATGTGCTGATTGAGATTCTTCTGATCTATTTCTTCTCGTACTTCTGGACGACTGTTCAGTTGTCACCGACTGATATGTCCAAGCAACTTCGCGATCACGGATCATTCATCCCTGGCCTACGACCTGGTCCACGCACGGCGGAATATTTGGAAACAGTGATTTCCCGAATCACATATGTCGGAGCTGGTGCACTTGCGCTTATCGCAATCATCCCGACCATTGTCAGCCAACAACTTGGAATTCCATTCTTTGTCGCTCAGTTCCTTGGTGGAACGGGCCTGCTGATTGTTGTCAGCGTTGCATTGGATCTCGTTCAGCGCATCGAAGCAAATCTGCTGATGCGTAACTATTCAGGATTCCTCTCGACTGGAACAAACGACTCTGGTCCACGCATTCGATCGGCAAGAGGCTAAATCAAAGGACTTTTCAGAAGAACAAACAAGCAATGGTCACTCTCCGAACAACTTCCAACGAAATTCTCACCGACTCCGATGCTCGGCGTGGTGGAGTTGTTGCGACTGTGCGGTTGGGTGAACCAGTTGCTCGACAGAGTCAAAGAAGTGCCCGACCACAAGTTGGTGGTGGTCGTCAAGTCGAATTGCGTACTGCTGTTGAAATTGAAGCGATTCAAGCTGCGGCAATTGTCGCGCGTATTGCAGTTGATGCGGCACTTCGATGTGCAGTTGTTGGCGCATCACCTGCTTCGTTGGCATCGATTGCGTCTGGAATTATCGCTGCTGAACGAGCGGAAAGCTTGGTTCAGAATCTTGAGTCCGATGCTGGACTGAAGAATCAGCCTGCATTCCCAGCGGCTTGCTGCATCGCAGTGAATGATCGATTGATTCACGCAGTTCCATCTGATGAGCCGCTTTGTGATGGTGACGTTGTCACTGTCGATGTCGCCGTTCGATTGGGTGGATGGTGTGCGGATGTTGCCGATTGCGTTGTCGTTGGACGAGGAGCCAGTCGTTCTCATTCAATGGTCAGTGGATGCAACGAAATGCTTGAAGTCGCCTTGGCGACGATGGCTCCTGGAGTTCGTTGGTCACAAGTCGCAAAGAAAATGCAAGATGTTGCCGAAGCCAGAAGTCTTGGTCTGGTCACTGGCTACGCCGGACATGGAATCGGCCGCGCTCTTCACGAAGCACCGATTGCTCCGTGCGGAATCGAAGCTGATTTCGTTGAACGCGGTGACTTCACTCTCTTGCCAGATATGGTGTTGTCAGTCGAGCCAACAGTTGTTGCTCGTCCAGATGGAATTCGTTCGGTTGATGCCGACGGATTTGCAATCGGATGTCGGCTTGTTGCTTGCTCCGATGGTTGGACAATGCGAACTGAAAGTGGTGCTGCAGGTTGCTCCGTGGAGCGCACCGTGGTCATCACTCGAAGTGGTTGCGAAATACTTGATGCAATGTTTGATGGAGCGCGTAGTTCTATCAATAGGAGTTCAAAACTATAAATGGCCAAAGAAGAAAAGATCACCCTCGAAGCCGAAGTCACTGAAGCATTGCCCGATGCAATGTTTCGAGTCAAACTTCAGAATGGTCACGAAATTCTGGCCTATGTCAGCGGCAAAATGAGGAAGTTCTTCATCAGAATTCTTCCAGGCGACAGAGTCACGATTGAAATGAGCCCGTACGACATGACCAAGGGCAGAATCACTTTCAGACAATAAGTATCAGAACAAGAAAAAGAACAAGAACGACAGAAATCTCACCCATCAAGTTCAGCAAAGTTTTTATCAATATTCACGGAGTCAATTATGAAGGTTAGAAGCAGTATCAAGCGCAGAACACTCGATTGCCAGATTGTTGTCCGAAAGGGCAAGCGCTTTGTCATTAACAAGAAGAACCCACGGCTGAAGCAGCGACAAGGATGAGCCAAAGCTAAACCACATCGGAGAACACTATGCCACGTATTGCCGGTATCGACATTCCAGACAAAAAGAAAATCCTCTTTTCACTCCAGTACATCCACGGAATTGGCCCAAAGGGTGCCGAGAAAATCTTGGAAAAGACTGGTATTGATCCCAATCGACGAACTCACACGCTCGGCGATCAGGAACTCGCAGCGATCTCGAAGGAGATCGATGATGGTTACATCGTTGAAGGTGCTCTGCGACGACAAGTTGGACAAGACATTCAACGACTCAAGGACATTCACGCATATCGCGGAGAGCGACATCGTCGTTCATTGCCATGTCGTGGTCAGCGCACTCGTACCAATGCTCGTACTCGCAAGGGCAAGAAGAAGACCGTCGCTGGTAAGAAGGGCGTAAACGGTTAATCCCAAGATTTAATCAGAGAAAAAACTATGTCGAAGAAACCAAAGATTCGTAAGAACGTCATCAAAGGCATCGTGAATGTCAGTGCTACATTCAACAACACGATCGTCACGATTACAGACACTAACGGCGAGACCATTTGCTGGGACTCAGCTGGAAGTGTTGGATTCAAGGGCGCGCGTAAGAGCACGCCATTTGCTGCAAGTCGCGCAAGCGAGCGAGCGGCGGGGAAGGCCCGTCGTATCGGTATGCGCGAGGTCGAAGTTCGGGTTCGTGGCGCGGGCCCCGGCCGAGAATCAGCTGTCACCGCTCTTCAAGCCAATGGGCTGAAGGTGCTGACAATTGAAGATCAGACACCGCTTCCTTTCAACGGATGCCGATCGCCAAAGAAGCGACGCGTCTAACATCGTCTTTCGCCTTCGCCCGAAAGCAGGGCCGCAGAGCAACTCGGCAGGGTTCTGCGGTTCCGATCGGGGCAAGGCTCGTTCTGTTCGGACTGGATTACTGCCGTAGGAGATTTGAATCATGCATATTCGCTGGAGAGGTCTTGAATTACCGGGTCGTGTGACTGCTGATAAAACCAGTATGACCACGACATTTGGCCGTTTTTCCGCTGAGCCATTCGAGCGCGGATTCGGTACCACCATTGGCAACAGTCTTCGTCGCATTTTGCTTTCAAGCATCGAAGGCGCTGCGATCACGAAATTGTCGATCGCAGGAATCACCCATGAGTTTTCGTCCATCCCTGGAGTTGTCCAAGATGTTTCAGACATCTTGCTCAATATCAAGGGACTGATTGTGGAGATGGACGGCGATGAAACCAAGAAGGTGCACATTCGAGTGGAAGGTCCGTGCGAAGTCACAGGCGCATCCATTGAATCAGATGCATCCGTTCGCATTCTCAATCCAGACCACGTCATTTGCAAAGTGAATGACAAGGTTCGCTTTGAAGTCGAACTCACGGTCAATCGAGGTCGTGGATATCAACCTGCGAGCGAGCAATACAACACTGAAGAAGATCAGGTCATTGGAGATATTCCAGTGGATGCAATCTTCACGCCTGTTCAACGCGTTCGTTATCGCGTGGAAGACACACGCGTCGGTCAGCGAATGAATTATGAGCGCCTTGTTCTTGATGTCTGGACAAATGGCACAGTGACTCCAGAGATGGCAGTCGTTGAAGCTGGCAAGATTCTTCGCAAGCACGTCAATCCATTCGTGCAGTTTGATTCGGCTGGAGATGACATGGTTGATCAAGGACTCTCATCCGATCAAGAAGTTGATTTAGATTTGGAACGCAAACTTTCCATGACCATTGCGGATCTCAATCTTGGTGTGCGTGGCACGAATTGCCTGCAAACTGCAGGGATTTTGACCGTCGGACAATTGGTTCAAAAAACCGAATCAGAACTGATGGAACTTCGTTCCTTCGGTCGGACTTCATTCACTGAAATCGAGAGTCGTTTGCAAGAGATCGGTTTGTCGCTCGGTATGCAAGTGTCATAAGGCTATTCATCGAAAGCCTGATATTAGAAGGAGTATTGAAAAATGAGACATCGTGTAGCTGGTAAACAACTCTGTTTGGAAAGTGATCATCGCCGAGCATTGCTGCGCAATTTGGCAGCAGGACTCTTTGAGCACGGCGAGATCGTCACGACCCTCACAAAGGCGAAAGCAGTCAAGCCGTATGTGGAACGCCTGATCACAATTGCTCGACACCGCACTCTTGCGGCTCGCCGTCTGCTTCACAGCCGACTGACCGATCGTGCAGTCTTTGCGTGGATTGCAGATCCGAATGTCAAGGAAGAACGAAAGACGAGCGCATACTGGTCACTTCCAGCTGCGAGCGAGATTGAGTTCAACCGCTATGGCGAACTTCGAAAGTCGCCGCGCTTGGTTCATCATTTGATGACTCGAGTTGCGCCACTCTTTACGGATCGACCAGGTGGTTACACACGCATTGTCAAGCTTGATCGACGCCGAATTGGAGATGCGACAAATTTGGTCGTGCTCCAACTCGTTGGACGAGAAGGTGGATCACAAGTTTCTGGCGGAAGTTCAGTCCGTCGAACGACTGCGGATAAACGAACTGCTTTCGCAGCAAAGATTCGTAAGGAAACTACGAAGTCCGAAAGCAAGCCTGAAACGAAGAGTGAATAAGTTCTCGTTTCTGATTTCCGGTCGATTCCAACGCACATTCATTCCTTCGCCAGCTAAAACTGGCGGAGGAATCTTGCGTCGTTTTCGAAAAGCCAACGGATATCGCTGATGCCATACCGTCGCATCGCAATTCGCTCGATTCCTAGCCCGAATGCATAACCGCGCCACTCTTCAGGATCGATTCCAACCGCGGTAAAGACATTTGGATCGACCATGCCACATCCGCCGATTTCAACCCACTGCAATTGACCTCGTATGTGCATTTTCATATCGACTTCCGCTGACGGTTCGGTGAATGGAAAAAAGCTTGGTCGCATTCGTACTTCCGCATCTTTTCCGAAATAGGCGTGCGCGAATTGCAGAAGGGCGGTCTTGAGATCAACAAGAGACAGATTGCGATCGACGCACAATCCTTCGATCTGGTGAAACATCGAGAAGTGTGTTGCGTCGTGGGTATCTGGTCGATAGACGCGGCCGACCGCCACCACTTTCAACGGAAGAGGTTGCGTTTCCATCGCACGAATTTGCACAGTAGAAGTCTGCGTTCGCAGCAGGCGCTTCACGCCAGATTGTTCACCCATATAAAAATTATCTGTTGCGTCGCGCGCCGGATGACCTTCTGGAATATTGAGCGCAGTAAAATTATGCCACTCATCTTCGACTTCTGGACCATCTGCAACGGCGAATCCCATTTGCCCAAAGACATCGATGATTTCATCAATCGTTCGCGAGAGGATGTGCCTGCGCCCTTCGCCGAATGCGACACCAGGTTCGGTGACATCGATTGAGGGATCCTTTGTTGCAGAGTCAATTCGATTCTTTTGATTTTCGAATGATGCTTCGAGTTGCAGTTTGAGTTCGTTGAGCTGCTTACCAAGTTCTGGTTTTTGTTCGCGCGGAGCATCTTTCAGCCCAGACATAAGCGCTTTCAATTCTCCGTTTGTGCCCAGGTACTTCGTTCGCCAGAGTTCTACTTGTGCAGTTGAATTTGCTGCAGCGAGTTCGGATATGCCTTGGCTCAGGAGCGAATTGATTTTGTCAATCATTGGAGGCCAATAGAAAAGGCGTTGAATAACAGGCCATCTGGTGGAGAAGTGTATGGATTTTCTTTGACAGGGTTGGGGAGAGGGTCAGGGCAGGGTCGGGTCGTATTCTCGGCTCTTTGGATATGAACAGAGAATACGACCCCGACACCTGTCGAGACAGACCCCCAGAAATACACCCCAGAATTGCGCCCCAGAATTGCGCCCCAGAATTACACCCCAGAATTGCGCCCCAGAATTGCGCCCCAGAATTGAAGCGAAACAGAATCCCAAAATGTAAATCCGCAGCCGTGCAGATTCAAACACCAAACCACCTGGAAGGGCTCAGACATAAGAGATAGATAATTCAGGGGGTGGCATTGAGAACGATCCAAAATTTATTGCTAAAAGTTCGAAAAACACTCATAATGGGGTAAGAATGAGTGCTACATCTGACCCACCAACCCCAAGTCGATCGTTTCCAGAGACTCAGACGGTGTGGATTGCGGATCGATTGTCCGAGGGTGAAGCGGGGATCATGCTTGCCAATGGATATGTGATGGAGAGTTATCTTCGGCCGTTGACCACATATTGCAGCAAGATCGGATTGGCGCGTTCGGCTCGTGCAGATGCGGACGAATTGGTCCATAGTTTTTTTGCCAATCGACTGAGCAATCCTGATTACCTCAAGTCTTGGTTGACGAGTGGATTGCGACTTCGACAATGGTTGCGAAATGGGCTTCATTTTTATGTGCACGAATTGCGGCGAAAGAATGCAACGCAAATCGAAGGGCAGGGATTGTCAGAAGAAGTTGCGTCTGATGGTCTTGCGCACGATCATGAATTCGAGCATGCGTGGGCATTGGCTTCGCTTGACTTGGCGATCAAAGAAACAAAAGCTGGACTTGAAAAGCGCGGTCGCCGAGATGAGTGGGAAATGTTCTGGAGTCATTTTGTTGGTGGAGTCCCCCATGCAAAGATTGGAGAACGATTTCAACTCACCGCTGCACAAGTAGCTCAGCGTGCATTTGCAGTTGGCGCTCAACTTCGTGATGCGCTTTACGGAATTCTGCGTAAGGATGGCGCATTCAGTAGCGAAATTGACCTGGAAGTTCGGTCCATGATGGAGGTATTGCATGAAATCAAATCCTGATTTGCACCGCGATGATTTCGGAGCATCGCCTGCAGTTGCGATTCAACTTTTCTGCGCAATTTTGGGCCCAAACGCGCATCCGATTGATCGACTCGCATCGCGATGTGCAGCATCAGATGGACCGGAGTGGAGCAGTCAAGTTTTGGCTGAGTTGATGCCTGCTCCCAAGTCAATAGATGGTTGGATCGCTTGGAAAAATCGTGCAAAGGACGGAATTCACGAGAGCGATCTTCATACTGGAGATCCTTTGGCTCTTGCCGCATTCTTGCAATATGTCGCGTCGATTGCGGGAGCTTTGGCGCTCGATGGAACTTACATATCAAAAACTTCGCCGGCCGAAATTCGACGCGCTTTGAATGTCATTGGTCCAACGGTCGAACCAAGTTGGCGAGATATTTTTTCCAGCGCTCGCATTCGGCTAGACGAAATCAAAGATATTCGTTTGACAAAATAGTATTTCGCATCGCGCTACATTTGCGGTCTGCTTTGCGCCGATACTTCAAGTCGTATAATCAGCATTGATTTCAACATATCTCTTAGTCAATCCACAAGACCAAAAGACATCAGACGAATCACCCATCGAAAGATCCAATTCAATTCGAACTGTATCCGCCGTGAATGCGCGACGGACTGCGGCGAAGTCTGCATTCGTTGGTTTTCCAGCTGCAAAGAGAGCTATTCCTCCTGCAGAAACCCGCAGAATTGATGGATCGAATTCGACTCCTGCTCGACCGGCTGCAGCAAGAATCCTGCCCCAGTTTGGATCTCCACCCGTGACTGCTGTTCGCACCAACAAACTCATCGCAACAGTTCTAGCGATTTTCAGTGCATCCGATTGAGTTGAACATCCACGAACTCGCACCTCGAGACCGCGCTCGAATCCTTCGCCGTCACGAACGATCATCAGCGCAAGTTCCTGAGCGACTGCTTCAAATGCACTTGCAAGTTGTTGGGGAGGCGCAGTTCCAGCGCAATGAGAAGCGAGCGCAAAGACACTGTCATTCGTGCTCGTATCGCCGTCAACTGATATTCGGTGAAAACTCTTTTCAACTGCAGTTCGCAGGTGCGCGTCTAACTCGCCAGGAGTCAGTGTTGCATCGGTCGCAAGAACGGCGATCATCGTGGCCATATTGGGATGAATCATTCCAGCACCTTTCGCAACACCAGTCACTGTGCAGGTGCGCTCAGTTGCTCCATCCATCCAGCGAATGATTCGACTTGCCCACTTTGGTCGTGTGTCGGTGGTCATGATTGAGCGAGCAAATGTCTCGCACGATCCAGATTGGAGTGATTCTTTCAGCGCAGGCAACGCTTTTTCGATGCGATCGATTGGAAGTTGGACTCCAATAATGCCAGTGGAATTGACCAAAACAGATTGCGGCTGAATGCCGAGCGTTGCAGCGAGAGCCTCGATCGTGCGGCGAGAGCGTGCAAGACCTTCATCACCAGTTGCAGCGTTGGCGCAACCAGAATTGATAATCAGCGCGCGAATGCAACCTGATGAGGCAACAAGATTTGCTCGAGAGACTTGAATCGGTGCTGCGACAATCAAATTGCGAGTGAATACAGCAGCGGCGGAAAGTTCCCCATCACCAAACAAGAGAGCGAGGTCATTCACTCCTTGTTTTTTAATTCCTGCTGCAACACCTCCAGAAGAAAATCCGCGTGGCCACTCTGGGACAGTTGTACGGGGAGTGGAAGCAGTTGCAGTCGGCAATAGCGTTGGAGGAGTTGAGGTCATAGATCAGTTCGTCCGAATCGGTGTTGCGCCAGTATCGAGAGTCATTGCAACTTCATCGCACGCATCGTTGCGTGGACAAGTTGCGCAGTCCTTGAGAACTTTCTCTGGCAAGATGCTGACGCTGACTGTCTTGAATCCGCATCGAGCGAAAAAATCTGGTGCGCGTGTCAAGACGAAAACTTTTGGAATGCCAAGATCCGCCGCCCAATCAACGAAGTATCGAGTGAGCGTCGATCCAAGGCCTCCGCCTTTGCGGCCGGGAATCACGCCAAGAGAGCGGATTTCCGCTAATTGTGGGGTATAGATCCACAGCGATCCGCATCCAACCACTTTGCCGCCTTCAACAGCGACAGCGAATTCGGAAAGCGATTCGAGAATTTCGTCGCGCGATCTCGGTAAATGTTCGCCTTCTCGTGCCCAGTGTTCGATGATCGCGCAAATTGTGTCGAGATCATCAATGTGAGCTTCGCGAATTGTCGCATCACATTGCGTGCGCGCAGTCGAGGATTCGTCGCTGGCGGATTCGATCTGACGGCGCGCAGCTTCCACAGAACCGGCGACTTGTCCTGGTGCAGTCCCTCCACGCACATCTCGCTTGGCGATAGCGCGGTCGACTGTCAGGGCGATGTAGACATCGGATTGAATACGAGGTTCGACCTCTTGCATTTGCGCGACAGTGAGTTCTTCGAGCGGCTTTGATTCTCTGATCGCTGCGCGCACGAGTCGCCCAGCAGAATGATGCGCATCACGAAATGCAATTCCCTGGCCAACAAGATAATCGGCAAGTTCGGTGGCATTGGAATAGCCACCACCCGCAGCGATACGTGCGCGTTCACGGTGAACGATCAATCCATCAAGCACTGGGGGAATCATTCGCAAACTGAGCGAGAGATGCTCCATGGCATCAAAGAGTGGCTCCTTGTCCTCTTGAAGATCTTTGTTGTACGCAAGCGGTAGCCCCTTGAGAACCGTCAAGATGTTTACAAGGTTTGCGATTTGCCTTCCAGTTTTTCCTCGGATGAGTTCGAGTGCATCTGGATTTTTCTTCTGTGGCATCAGGCTGGATCCGCTCGTGACTGAATCGGAGAGTTCGATCAAACTTGCTTCGCTTGTGCTGTAAAAAATAATGTCTTCAGCAAGGCGTGAGAGATGGATAGCAGCAATCGCAGTCGTTGCCAATGTTTCAACAACAAAATCCCGATCGCTGACAGCATCGAGAGAGTTTGCCGTCGGCGCAGAAAACCCAAGATCGTGGGCTAAATGATCGCGGTCGATTGGATATGCCGTACCAGCAAGCGCTCCAGACCCGAGTGGGCAAAGTCCCGTCCGAATCGCAGCGTCATTGAATCGGTCTCGATCGCGCAGCAACATTTCGACATATGCCATGCACCAATGGCCGAAAAGAATTGGCTGAGCGCGCTGCATATGTGTGTAGCCAGGAAACATCGTTTCGCGCTCGCGCTGTGCTAATGCGAGAAGGCTTCGAATTGCGGATTCGATTTCATTCTGCCGATTCGCAATCTGCTTCAAAGTCCAAAGTCGCAAATCAGTCGCCACTTGATCATTTCGACTGCGACCTGTGTGGAGTTTTTTCCCAAGCGATCCCACGCGCGCAACGAGTTCTCGTTCGACCCACGAATGAATATCCTCGTCAACGGCATCGATCAACGATGAGGGATTTTCGACGCCATGACGCAGCACATCGTTGAGAGCTTCTACGAGTGAATCTGCTTCGATTGAAGTCAAAACTTTCGCTCGTTCAAGTGCGCGTGCCCAGCCCACGCTGCCTTCAATATCCTCGTGCAACAGAGTTCGATCGAATGAAAGCGAATCGTTGAACGCTCGAAAGAGAGGGTCTGCGTCTTTCGTAAATCTTCCGGACCAGGTCACGCTCATCGAGTGACCTGTGGAGATGTGCGGTGCGTCGAGTTCTTCTGCGCAGTTTGCGGATTCGCGGCATCGCGCAGGGCGCGGATACGAGCTGGCAATGAAAAGAGACGAATGAAACCTTCCGCATGAGTTTGGTCATAGACCTCATCTGCGCCGAAAGTTGCAAAATCTTGGCTATAAAGTGAATTGGGACTTCGTCGACCAGAGACTGTCGCAGTACCTTTGTAGAGTCGGATGCGAACATCACCGTCGAGAACTTGTGCGGCATTTTGCGCGCTTGCCCAAAGGACTTCGCGCACGGGCGTGAACCACGTTCCTTCATAGACAATGCGCGCAAAATCGAGAGCCAGTTTTTGTCGCCACTGCATCGTGTCGCGGTCATAGCAGAGTTGTTCCAAACCACGCAGTGCTTCCATCAAGATTGTTCCGCCTGGTGTTTCATATGCGCCGCGACTTTTCATTCCAACAAGTCGATTCTCAACCAAGTCGATTCGGCCGACGCCATTCGCTCCTCCGACACGATTGAGATTTTCGAGGATCGTCACGGAATCCATCGGCACACCGTCAAGCGCAGTTGGAAATCCACTGCGGAATGAAACGGTGATTTCCGCTCCGGCATCAGGTGCAAGCTTTGGATCGCATGTGAGCATCCACACATCTTCAGGAGGCGCCTTCCATGGATCTTCGAGATCGCCACCTTCGTGCGAAATGTGCCAGATATTTGCATCGCGAGAATAGATTTTCTCTGCACTTGCTGCGCAAGGGATCGATCTCACCTTCAGATAGTCAAGCATTTGCTCTCGGCTCTTGAGATCCCAGATTCTCCACGGTGCAATCACCGGAAGATGTGGCGCAAGCGCTGCAAATGTGCATTCGAATCGAACTTGATCGTTGCCTTTGCCTGTGCAGCCATGGCTGAGTGCGTCGCAATCTTCAGCGATTGCGACTTCGACTTGCGCTCGTGCGATGATCGGTCTCGCAATTGATGTGCCCAAGAGATATCGACCTTCATATACCGAGCCGGTAATCGCCATTGGATATGCGAACTCTTCTAGGAATGCCTTGCGCAGATCTTTGATTACGCACTTGGTTGCGCCAGAGCGAATTGCTTTCTCTTGGATCCCTTCAAGCTCTCGTGCGCCTTGCCCGACATCGGCGACAACGGCGATGACTTCGCATCCATATGTTTCAACGAGCCATGGAATGATGCAAGATGTGTCGAGACCTCCAGAATAGGCAAGCGAAACACGGCGGGGTTTGAATGACTGACTCATAGTGACTCCTTCAAATGCAAACTTGTGAACAAAGGTGAGAGAACGGACGCTGAGTGAAAATGAAACAAACGAGTTGTGTGCGGGAGAATGTTTTTAGATGCGAGTTGCAATGTCGGGGCGTAAAAGAGCAAGCATGAGCGCATTTTGCACATGCATGCGGTTTTCAGCCTGATCAAGCACGATTGAAGCGGACGAGTCGATGACATCAGCGGTGACTTCTTCGCCACGCTTCGCAGGAAGGCAGTGCATAAATCGAGCTTGTGCACCAGCTTTTTTCATCAGCGCTGTGTTGACTTGATACGGTGTAAGAAGCGCAGATTTTTTATCAGTTTGAGATTCTTCGCCCATCGAAATCCAAACATCCGTATAAATCGCATCCGCGCCTTTGACCGCATCGAGATCGTCGGTACAGACAATGCGCGCTCCGCTGCGACACGAACGCCCATCTGCCAACCGAAGAGCTTCAGAAGGTGGTCGATAGGACGGGGGAGTGATCACGGTCATTCGTCCACCCAGTGTGGCGATCGCCTCGATGAGCGAATGGCAGACATTGTTTCCATCACCGACCCAAACGAGATGCAGTTGCTCAATTGGAATTCCAGTTTCCAAGAGTGTAAAGATGTCGGCAAGCGCCTGACAAGGATGATGCAGGTCACTGAGTGCATTGATGACAGGCACGGAACTTGCAGCTGCGAATCTTTTGAGTAGTTCATGTGAACGGCAGCGAATAGCAACGACATCGACCCACCGCGAAAGATTTTGCGCATAATCCTCGACAGTTTCGCGTGTGCCGATTGGTGACGCTTGGTGATCTAAGAAGCTCACTCCGCCACCAAGCTTTTGAAATCCAAGTTCGAATGTCACTCGAGTTCGAAGAGATGGTTTTTCGAAGAGCATCACGAGTGAACGCTGCGAAAGACTTCCAGCGTATGCGCCATAGTCCGACTTCAGTTTGCTTGCAAGTGCAAAGAGATGTGTGATCTCCGTTGCGGAAAGGTCTACAACCTGAAGCAGGTCGCGCGTAACGAGGATGGGTGAAGCAAGTGTCATCGTGTGCGTGCTGACTGTGTGGTGTGTGCGGATGCGAGTGAAGGGGGAAGAACGAGTGAAGGGGGAAGAACGAGTGAAGGGGGAAGAACGAGTGAAGGGGGACGAACGAGTGAAGGGGGAAGAATGGTACTGCCGACAGTTTCGCCATCGGCAAGCCGAGCAAGAATATTTTCGTCCCGCCAACCAGCAATGACGACGCCGATGCCAGTCTCGGTCGCTGTCGCAAGTGCGTTGTTGACTTTGGGAATCATGCCGCCATGAATCACACCTTGTTCGATCAAGTTTGCGACTTCCGCAGCGGTGATTTTCGAAATGAGCGCGCCATCTTGATCAAGAATTCCACAGACGTCTGTCAAGAAAATAAGCCTTGTTGCCCCGATTATTCGCGCAATCGCAGCTGCGGCATCGTCGGCATTGACATTGAGCAAATCGCCGCCGGCATCAACAGCAACGCTGGAGATAATTGGAAGGAATCCGGCATTGAGCAGAGTATTGATAATTTTTGGATTGCCACCGACAACTTCGCCAACGCGACCTGGGTTGAATGAAAAGCGAGTTGTGGTGATCGCAGAAGTGAGAAACCCATCAGCGAGCGAAAGTCCAACCGCAGATGATCCTCTTGCGAGAAGTTCTGCAACAATTGTCGCATTGACCCGTCCGCTGAGTACGGCAGAAATTTCGATCATCTGATCTGGAGGAGTCAGTCGAATCCCATCGCGTTTTTCCGTTGGCATTCCAAGTCGAACAAGATGACGATCAACGGAACTTCCGCCACCATGCACGACAATGACTGATCCAGGTCGAGCAGTATGCAACGCGTAGATCGAGTCAAGCGTGCAGGCAAGCGCCGTGGCATCATCGAGAAGTGCGCCACCAAGTTTGACAACAAAGAGCGATGGTTGGGTCATGAGTGTGCTCCGATGGAAACTGCATTCGATACAGCAGGCGCGGAAAAGCCTTCTGTTTCAGCAAATCCAAAGCGAATGTTCATGCACTGAATCGCTTGGCCCGCAGCACCTTTGATGAGGTTGTCAATCGCACTGGAAATGATGAGGTGATTTCGAGTTGGATCGACTGCGAGACCGATATCGCAGCGATTGGTCGCTTGGACTGCTGAAACAGATGGCCAATCGCCAGCTTTGAGAATCGTTACAAATGGCTCTGATGCGTATTGCGCACAAAGCGTTTCGCGAATGTGCGACTCGCCGATGTTTGGTCGAAGAGTCGCATGAATGGTGGAGAGAATTCCACGATCAAATGGTCCAAGGTGTGGGGTGAAGATCACATCCGCGTGCGTTTCTTGAATCATCTCTGGTTGATGGCGATGAGTGAAGACGCCATAGGCTTGTTGACTGACTTCGCAAAAGAGACTCTTGAGCGCAGGGGATCGGCCAGCTCCACTGACGCCGCTCGTGCTATCAACAATAATTGGAGTGCTTGCCAGAAGTTCGGCGTCGACAAGTGGGCGAAGCGCAAGTACGACACTCGTTGGATAGCAACCTGGTACTGCGATCAACTGGGCCTTTGAGATGGCGGTGCGATTGAGTTCGGCGATGCCATAGACCGCCTTTTCGAGCCACTGCGGATGTGCATGAGAAAATCCATAATGCTTTGGGTACGCCGCTTGATCGCGCAGGCGAAATGCAGCAGAAAGATCAAAGACGGTGATGCCTTGAGCGCACAGAACGGGAGCCAAATCGTGGCTCGCTTCATGTGGTGTGGCCAAGAAGACAACATCTGGTTCGAGCGCGAGAATTTCCGTGACGCTTGTCGAGTGCACGTTGAGGTCTGTCCATCCACGAAATCTCGGGAAAAGTTGGTCGAAGCGAAGAACATTTTCTGCGCGTGATGCGGATGCAAAGAGTCCAACGACATCGACTGCTTCATGTTGGAGCAGGATGCCAACGATTTCTGCGCCTGAATATCCCGCTGCGCCAACAACGACGGCTCTGCAACGATTGAATGGAGATAGCGTGTATGGTGGGAGTTGACTCATGGATATCTTTCAGGAATGAGCGGGGGATCGACGCTGTGACGCAGTCGAACCTTTTGAAATTGATTGCAAGCGGCGAGCGACAGATTTCGCAGCGTTGTTGGTAGTGCACGCGATGAAGATGCAGTCATCGCCTGCAATTGTTCCAATCACGCCTGGCATTTTTACACGATCAATTTCGACAGCAAGTGCACTGGCTTGACCAGGCGGTGTGTGCAAAACCGTTTGCGTTCCGCCGATAGCAACTTCCAACATTAATCTGCGAACTGTGGCAGTGAGGGTAGCGGTTCGATCCATTTGAGAGACTTCGTTGCTCGATGCGAGCATTGCAGAAAGAACTTGATATCCCGCAGCGGACTTCACGACGCCGATTTCTGTCAGGTCGCGAGAGAGCGTTGTTTGGGTTGTGTCGATCCCGACGCGCGACAATTGCTGCGCGAGATCGAACTGACTGGAGATTCGCCCCGATTCAATCAACTTGATGATTTGGCGGTGGCGTTGAACTTTGGCGACCATAGCGCATTATTATGCAGTCGAGTGAATAATAAGTCAAGTGAATTTTAGGAAAATTATTCTCTGGTCTGATGGGGGAGTACGAGCCACGGATACAGCCGGGGAATCGAGCCGCGGATACAGCCGCGGATACAGCCACGGATACAGCCACGGATACAGCCGCGGAGTCGAACCGGAAGTGTGGCAGCCGTGGAAAGTCCTCTCGGGGCTCAAACAGTCCTTGGCGACCGACACGATCCGATTTGCGAATTTTTTTTGCAAGTGCCGTCGGTCGCCTGCGGAACTCGCCCGAGAGAACTTTCCAGCGGCTGATACGGTTATCGAAGTGCGACAGCCACAGCAACAGCCACAGCAACAGCCACAGCAACAGCCACAGCAACAGCCACAGCAACAGCCACAGCAACAGCCACAGCAACAGCAACAGCAACAACAACAGCAACAGCAACAGCCACAGCAACAGCAACAGCCACAGCCACAGCAACAGCAACAGCCACGGAGTCGAACCGCAGAAGCGGCTGTCACTGCAATTGAATTTCGACAGAAACAGTTACGACGAGTGTTGATTTATCAAGAGATCATCTTTGCGCAGGTGATGTTTGCGCACAGAAATTTTCTATGTCGTTTCTGATTGACGTTATGGCTTCGTAGTTGAAGCAGTTGAGGCAGAGGCTTCTGCTGAAGCCGAAATTGGCACTTCAACAATCGCAGTTTTTTTTGCCTTCTTGACGGTCGGAGTCATGCCAGTCGCCGATTTTTCTGCGGCTACCTTCTCGCTGACCGCCTTTTCGCTGACCGCCATCTCGCTGACCGCCATCTCGCTGACCGCTTTTTCGCTGACCGTTTTTTCCCTGCTCGCTTTTTCGCTCGCCGCCTTTGCTGCTGGATCTTTCGGTAGCTTTTGCGCACTCGTTTTCTTTTTCGCAGAGTCAACCTTGGATCGATCTGGAACCATAATCATCGACATTCGTTTTCCGTTAAGGCGAGGGGTCAACTCGACGCGTCCAATATCGGAGAGTGCCTGTGCAATTTCTTCCATTCGTTGATCGCCCTTGTTTCGGTAGGCCAATTCTCGGCCGCGAAAATTCTGTACAAAAACGACTCGATAGCCTTCCATAAGAAACTCGCGTGCTTGGTTGACACGGATCGCAACATCATGTGGATCAATTTTCATCGAGCGACCGAGCCGAACTTCCTTCATTTCGCCAGCCTTCGATTTCGTTTTATTTTGTTTTTCCTTTTTGGCTTGTTCGTATTTGAACTTCCCAAAGTCCATGATGCGAACAACTGGAGGACGCGAGTCTGCGGCAATTTCGACGAGATCTAAGCCGGCAAGCGACGCGAGGCGCTTCGCTTCTTCGAGCTCCACAATTCCAACCATCTGACCATCTTGGTCGAGTAGCCGAATAGGAGTGACGCGAATGCGATCATTGATTCGAGGACCAGAGTCTCGAGAATCGCGGAAAGGTGGACGGCGGTTGAATTGGGTAATAGTAAAATCCTCAGAGAACAGGCGAAAAAGAAAGAACGAAAAGATCACTCTTGTCAATGATGACAAAAGAAATCATGTCAAACATGGTGTGTTGAGTGTGAGTTCGGTGTGCTGCGCAAGAGCCGGCTCGACGATTGGAGAATCCCGTCGTCATACGGAAAAACTGTTTGAGAAAATCATGAGTCGGATGGTCTCTTTGGTGCGCTGTTCAATCTCGATGGAAACTCGAGACAAGGGCAATCTACTACGCAAATTGGGCTTTGCCCAATAAAAGTTGAAAAAATAATGGAATTTACACAGGAAAAGCAGCTTTCAGCGACTCTGCGCCTCGTGTTCGATACTCATCATTGAGTCCTGTGATAAACCGATCGAAGGGTAATTCGCCCAAATTTGCCTCGGTTCCGAAGGCTCGGACGCTGACGACTCGTTGCTGAGCATCACGAGGACCGACCACTGCGAGATAGGGGATCTTCGCTTCACTTGCGTCGCGAATGCGCGCTTGAACCCGCTCATTTCCTGAATCGATAGTAGCGCGCAAACCAATTTTCCGAATTGCGGCAAGAACCTCTTGAGCATATTCGTCACTCTTTTCACTGATGGGCAGTACACGCACTTGTTCTGGCGCAAGCCAAAGTGGAAACGCGCCAGCAAAATGTTCAATGAGAACTCCGACGAATCTTTCCATAGATCCAAACGGCGCTCGATGGATCATGACTGGTCTGTGTTCTTTATTGTCTGCGCCTATGTACGAAAGATCGAATCGAATCGGCAAGTTGTAATCGACTTGCACCGTTCCAAGTTGCCAAGATCTTCCGATGACATCGCGAACAATAAAGTCGATCTTAGGGCCATAAAACGCAGCTTCGCCCGTTTCTTCGGTGAATGGGACTCCCAAAGAGCTCGCTGCATTTCTGCACGCTTCTTCTGCTTTATCCCAGTTCGCAGAATCGCCAACATATTTATCGCTCTGAGGATCGCGCAGTCCAACACGCACTCGATAGTCGTTCATGCCAAGCGTTCCGAAGATCAACTTCACCAGCGAAAGGCAACCTTGCAATTCTTCGGCGATTTGATCTTCGCGCACAAAGAGATGCGCATCGTCTTGTGTAAATCCACGCACGCGAGTCAGTCCACCGATTTCTCCAGATTGCTCCCAGCGATACACAGTTCCAAATTCGCTCAGTCGCACCGGCAGATCTCGATATGAATGAGGCTCACTTGCATAGATGCGAATGTGATGTGGACAATTCATCGGCTTAAGGAGATATCCCTCGATTTCCCCGTTTCCCATGCGGTTTGAAAGTTCTCCACAAGTGCAACCCTCCTCCGCGAGTTTGCTCATTTGATCTTGATCAATGATTGGTGGGTATTGACTCTCGCGGTAAAACGGAAAGTGTCCGCTTGTTTTATACAAATCAAGTTTGCCGATATGCGGTGTGAAGACTTGCTGATATCCCTGAACACGCAGTGCTTCACTAATAAAAGTTTGCAGTTCTTGGCGGACCGCAGCGCCGCGCGGAGTCCACAGCACCAAACCTTGACCAACCATTTCGTCGATGTGAAAGAGGCGAAGTTGCTTCCCAAGCATTCGATGATCGCGCTTCTTCGCTTCTTCGAGTTGCTTCAAATGCGCTTCAAGTTCTGGTTTCGTAGCGAAGGCTGTGCCATAGACGCGTGTCAGTCGATCCAGAGTTTCGTCGCCCTTCCAATAACTTGATGCGAGACTGGTGATCTTGAACGCACCAATGCGACCAGTCGATGGCACATGCGGTCCTCGACACAGATCTTCCCAGTTTGTTCCAGGGATTCCAGTTGCGTACCAAGAGAGCGTGGTCGAACCAGCTTCTTTCGCACGCTGAGCATTATCAATCTTGAACTTACTGCCTTCTTGATTCAACTTGGTCATCCCAGCTTCGATCGAGAGATCTGACCGTGTGAATGCGCGATTTTCAGCGATGATTTTCGCCATCTCGCTTTCAATCGCTACGAAGTCATCAGTGCTTGGCACGCGCCCGCTTGGGAATGCCATGTCGTAATAAAATCCGGTATCAAGTGAAGGCCCATAGACCAGCATCGTTCCGGGAAAGAGTTTCGCAATCGCTTCGGCCATAATGTGAGCACACGAGTGACGAAGCATCGAGAGCGCATCCGCGTCGACTTGACCATCACGAGATTTTGGAGTCACCAATGCGAGCGTGCAATCTCGATCGATTTTTGTTGAAAGATCACAGAGTTGTCCATTGATTTTGGCGCCCAGAGCCGCCTTTGCAAGGCCTGGTCCGATGTCTGCTGCAACTTGTGCTGCGGTTGTAGGTGCATCGTATTGTCTGCTGCTGCCATCTGGCAGTGTGATCTTGGACATTGGAATGGGCTCGGGGTGAGAATGCTATCTATCGTCGAAGAGCGACGGATGATCGGGAGGCGTTGGGGGTTTTTCGGTCAAGTCAATAATCTCAGCTTGGAATTCGGTGACGCTTTGGAAGTCGTGATAGACACTCGCAAATCGAACATATGCAACCTGATCAATATTTCGCAGAGCGATCGCAACGCGTCGACCAACTTCGACACTTGGGACTTCATGCTCGAAGTCACGGTGAATACCCTCGTCAACTTCGTCTGCGATTCGTTGCTTGACATCTTCTGGGACTGGGCGCTTTCCACATGCGGCTTGAATACCACGAAGAATATTTGCAATGTCGAACGGAACTCGTGAACCATCTTTCTTCACAACCTTGATGCGCGTCAATTTTTCGGCGCGCTCATAACTGGTGAATCTTTTCTTGCATCCAATGCATTCGCGTCTGCGTCGAATCGCATGGCCGCTCTCGATAGGTCGGCTGTCGATGACTCGTGCGTCGGAGCTATTGCAGTATGGGCAGTTCACGATTGGTAGGGCGGGGTCGCCTTTGGTGCATCTTCGGTGCAAGACGGGAGAGCGTCAAGGTGCAATCTGCTTGGGAATCAGCGGAGTTGGTGGGGCGGGCAGTACACGCAGGTCCAGTTTGGCTTCTCCGTCAAGTTCAAAATAAAGGACGGTCATCGTCACATCCTTCGGCTCACGAATCGAAAATCTCGCTTGATCGATCGTATTTCCATGGCGATTCCAGTTGTCGATCAAGATTTTTCCATCGAGCAAGACCCGCACGCCGTCATCGGATTCCGTCTGAACAATCCAATCGCCCGGGGCAGCCGAGAAGGTCGTCGTGGCTCGTATTCCAAAATTATCTTTGGGAACTGTGGGGGATGTCGGCATCAAATTGACTGCGTCTGGTCCACGCACGCCGAACGGAAATGTGAGCGATTCGATATAGACGCGATATGTGTCCTTAGGCAATTGATCGAAAAACAGTGGATCGGGCATCGCTCCTGGAGAGGCGGGCTTTGGCAATTCGAAAACTTCGACTCGCCAATTCGTGCTGAGAAGTGTTCCTCGTACACGCTGAACTTGATCGGGAGCTTGGCCCCAAAAAATTGCAAGTTCATAGTTCGTCAAGAATCCCAGAGTTTCCGTTTCAATTATTGCAGTACTTGTAGCTGGATCGATATTCGCTCTGAGGTCTCCATGACCTTGGGTTGCTTGAAGAAACTGAATAGGTTGCGACCCCAAAAGTTTCCAGCGATGCATGTGTGCTTGCCCAGGCTCGTAGACAGCCATTGGCGCAATGAAATCGAATGGACCGAATTCTCCAATGACGATCGCGGCTCGGCCAGCAAGCGGATTTCGCTTCGAGATCGGCAACCCATCTTCGATTTCCACTGCGTTTCCAGTTCCAGGAAGAGATTTCGCAAGAGCGTCGAATTCCGACCAGTCGAATTGTGGGGTCGTCGGTTTGGGAGTTTGTTCTGTCTTCAAAGCCGCGCGACTTATTTCGTCAGCATCGATATCAATTCCAACCTTGGTCATCGTGTTCGATTCGATGATTGTTCCAGGGGAAGAGCGAAGAAAGACGCCGACCTTTCCGCCATTCAATGTGTTGCGAGTGATGAGAGTGCCAGTCGATTCAACCCCGTTTGCCTTTGCCCAAGGCAGTTTTGCAAGGTGTGCATCTTCGTCCCACCACAATCGAATGCCAGCGGAGTTGTTGGAGAAAACATTATCCGCGATGACAGCATCGCGGCCGTGTTCAATGTTGATTCCACCGTTTTCTCCGCCAACACCTGCATCCCCATTCGCACGAAAAACATTTCCACGAATCTGAAGTCGCTGTGAATAGCCTCCCCAAATTCCGCAGATTGCATCGCGATCAAAGCGGTTGCGAAAAATTCGATTGTCGAAAGAAAATGTTGATTCCAGTCCGTGTGCCGCAGCATCAGAAAAATCATTCAGCGCTATGAGATTTCGATTGCAACCTTGACCAAGATTCGACGTTGAAGAGCCCGCCCCAGTAGCTTCGCCCAAGGTTTCACCCAGCGCTTCACGCCCTGCGAAACTGAAGAATCCATCTCCACAGTGCGTGGCAGAATTCAGCATGATCGTGTTGTCTGATGATTGTTCAAAACACAGAATTCCAGCGGAATCTTGACCCCGGTTATAAATGTTATGGCTATATCCACGGATGCAGAAATCAAATGAGTTTCTGCAAATCGTATTAGAGCAACTTCGCCATAATGCGATTCCCCATCCAGAAAGAAATGATGCATCGCAGTTGTACACCTGCGAATTTGAAACCCGCGAAAGCACAATCCCATTCTGGCCTTGGCGAACTCCGATTTCGCGCATCACGATTCCCTGTGAGTCACTGACGGCGATCGCAGCGCCATACTGTGAAACCCATTCGCCATTGTCGTTTTTCTGCGGCGAGAGCCAATCATTTACATTTTCGCGTTCTGGATTCGAAGCAAGCCTTTGCGCAAAGTTGCGAATGAATTGCATGCTTTCAAAGAGGGCGTTATCGCAATTCTTTGCGGAGATTCCAATTTGAAATCCAGTCACAGTTCCGTTGCGAATCGTGATTCGCTTTCCTTGAGCCACGATTCCAATGCCTTGCAACTCATCTTGGGGAGTCTTTGCTTCTGCGCCCATCAAAGTCTGTCCGCAAAAGTCGACCGTGATGTCATCGCCTTCGATCTGGATTACACCGTTCTTGTCGGCGTCAATCAATGGGCGTGGGGCAACTATCAGCCTGCATGATTTCGTGATGCGTGTGTTGTCGTCCGAGACAACAATTTGCGGCAATTCCAGAATTGCGGGAGGGTTTTGCGGTGAGATCTGCGAAGTATCTGCGCCGCCGAAAGCGGTGGGGATATTCCAAAGAAAAAGAGACCACACAACAAAAGTCAAGCGACTCTGTGACATTTTCTATATCTCTTCGACTTCAGCGACTTTTTTGTTTGTCAATTCATCGATCTTCGTCGTGGTCTTTTTTGTCACTTCGTCGATATATTCCTTGGCACTGGTCACTTGATCTTCTGAAATCTTGGATTTCGGATCTTTTTCGAGCGCTTCAAGAGACTTATTCGCGTCGCGGCGTTCATTTCGAATTGTGACTCGACAATCTTCAGCCATCTTTCGGACTTGCAAGGCGAGTTGTTTGCGTCGGTCCGCAGAAGGAGGCGGAAGCATGATGCGAATCTGTGATCCTTCTGATTGCGGGTTCAGTCCCAATCCGCTTCGTTCGATCGCCTTGATGATTTCAGCTTTCGATCCAGGATCAAAGGGCTTGATGAGAAATTGCGTTGGCTCTGGAACGCTGATTCCCGCAATTTCTCGAAGGTCAACGTTGCTGCCGTAATACTCGACCTTGACATATTCCAAGAGAGCCGTATTCGCACGACCAGTTCGCACTCCGCGATATTCGCGCTGCAGATATTCGATGCTCTTCGTCATTTTTTCTTCTGTTTCCAAAAGTACGGTGTCAATATCCATAGTTTTCCTCGTATTTCACAGGCGAATTATGCATTCACCAATGTTCCGATGCTCTCGCCTTTGATCACTCGGCGAATATTGTCTTTGGTCTTGTAATCAAAGACGACAACTGGCAGCGCGTGCTCCATGCACATCGTCATTGCCGTGAGATCCATCACGCCGAGTTTCTGCTCAAGCGCTTTCGAAAACTTTAGCGTTTCATATCGTGTTGCCTTTGGATCCTTGCGCGGATCTGCGGAATAAATGCCATCGACTTTGGTTGCTTTGAGCAAAACCTCAGCGCCGAGTTCGATCGCTCGAAGCGACGCACAAGTATCAGTGGTGAAAAACGGATTTCCAGTTCCAGCAACCAAGATGATGACGCGTCCCTTTTCAAAGTGGCGCAATGCTCTCGCACGAATAAATGATTCGGCAACGCTTGGTACGTGGATCGCACTCATGACTCGACTTTCGACTCCAACAGATTTGAGAGCTTCCTTGAGAGCCAGTCCATTGATGACGGTTCCTAGCATTCCCATGTAATCCGCAGTGGACTGATCGAATTTACCAACGGCAGCGAGCCGAGCGCCTCGAATGATGTTTCCTCCGCCAACAACGACTGCGAGTTCAAGACCTTCGCTCATTGCGCTGGCAATTTCAGCTGCAATACTGGCGAGTTCTTCTGGGTGAATCCCAAATGCCCCTTCAGGTGCGAAACTTTCGCCGCTCAGTTTCAAAAGGACTCTTCGGTATCGGGGTCGATCGGTTGAGGGACGCATAGTCATTGAAGTGCAGACTACAATCTCTTGCGAATGATGGAGTTTGCCCAGCAACAATCGATGGACCAAGAATCACTTGCAAAGCCAACGGGAAAGCGATCGGTTTCATGGATATGGATCGGACTTGCGATTTCGCTGCCAATGCACGCAATCTTGTTGGCAATCTTGTCGAGCATCGGCGTTGGTATTGGAACATCGACGGGAAAGTCGATCTCAACGATTGAGGTTTCGCTGATCGAAATGGAACCGCTTGAGTCTTCGCCAGATTCATCTTCGTCGGGGACCGTCGCAACACCAGAAGTTCGACCAGCGGATGCTGATGCAAATGCTGCGGATTCAAGCATCTTTGGATTGCCAGAGCCGACGGGAAATGATCAGGGTGATGAAGCCGTCGTCTCTGCTGGAGCGGAGGGTCTTTTCGCTTCAGGTGGAGGTGGCGGTGAAGGAGGAATCGGCGATGGAACTGGTGCGACAACAACATTCTTTGGCGTGAGCGGTCGTGGCAAGAAGATTGGATATGTCGTTGACAAATCTGGCTCGATGGGAATTGCCGGTCGAATGATTCTTGCAAAGCAAGAGATCATCAGAAGCATCACTGCACTTCCAGATTTTGCATCGGTTTGTATCACGCTCTTTGACGAAGACTTTCAGACCTTTGACCGCGAGGGTGGCTTTGTGAAGTGTCGCGATGGTGCGATCTCAAAGATGAAACAGTGGATTGCAGGAGTATCGCAGAGTGGTGGAACGAATCCAGTGTCTGCATTCCAATTTTTGTTCAGCAGGCGTGAACGTCCTGATGTTGTCTTTTTTATGAGTGATGGAGAAATTCCCCCCGATGCAGCAGATGAAATCTTGCGATTGAATCGTCGGGGACCCAATACGGTTATTCACTGCATCGCATTCGGTCAAGCTGCGGCAACTGCGCCTCTTCGCAGAATTGCCAGCGAAACAGGCGGAACATTTTCGGTTTCAACTCCCAAGGGGTCTCAATGAAACCAAGAATGGACAATCTGAGATCGAATCCGTTTTTAGTTGCAGTTGGGTACAAATGGATTCTGGCAACTCTCATCTGTGCTTTCAGTGCATCGGCGACTGCCGATCAGAATCTTTGCACAGTCGACTTTCGTGATGGTGCTGGTCGTAAAGAGGCAACCATCTTGAAAGAAACTCCAGATGGAATCGAGATTCAGGTTGAAGCTGCCCAAAATGGCGAAGCTGCTGGCTCTTATACGCAGTTCATTCGGTGGGATCAGATTCGATCGATCAGTGGAGATTCTGCTGAACCGATGAGGCTTCGTCGACTTGAAATTGGCGAAGCCCTTTGGAGAGGACGAACGCGATTGTCACGCGGAGATTTGAATGGTGCTCGAGAATGTTTTCTTCTGAGTGAAAGCGGAATTGAGCCCAGCGCACAACTCTTAAAAATGATGGTGGCAGAAGGAATTGCTCAGACTGCTTCTGTTGCCAGAGAGGAATGGGCAGAGTCGTTGAAAGCTGCGCTCAAACTTGCGGTACTTCGTGGACGAATTGGAGTTGCAAAATCTTGGATGGGTACAAGCGATCCTGTTGACATTGATGGCGGTCTCATCTTGGCCGTCGCGCCTGCGTGGATGGATGGAGATTCTGCGAAGAAAGCGCAAAGCATCTTGGTTGAGGCAGCGGATCGCGCTCGAACCGAGAACGATCTTGCGCTTGCGAAAATACAATCAGATGTGGCGCGTATCGCGGCAGCTGATGCGGGACTTCCACAACCTGCTGCTGCAAAGGAACGCGAAGTTTCGAACCCGTCGCCAGATTCGAATCCTCAAAGTGATTTGCCGGCCGCTACAAATTCCGCAAAGTCTGCGGCAAAGAATGGCGCAAAGTTCTTATCGCTTTGGGCCGATGCTGTTTCGTCAGATCCCGCCGCACGAAAAAAGAGCCGTACTGCTCTTGCTCAGACGAGCCGAAATGAAGAAGGGATGCTTCGAGTTTGGGCGATGTATGCGGAAGGTCGCAGTCTCGTGATGGAAAGTGATCCTGATGAAGTGCGAAGGGGAGTTGGGAAAATGTTGATGATTCCCGCTGCCTATGGATTGGAGATGCCTCGCCTCGCCGAGGCAGCGGTGGCGCAATCAGCCATTGCACTTGCTCGCATCCAAGATGATCAATCAGCAGCGACCCTTCGGCGCATTCAAAGTGAATATGAAGCTCAATTTAGTGAACGAACAGAGGCAGACAATAGCAATCAACAAGAAATGCAAATCGACAAACAAAAGGAGATTGATCAGTGACGTTTTTCAAATACATCGAAGGTGGCGGAATTATTGGGTACATCATTCTGGCGCTCAGCATCGTTGGGGTGGCATTCATCATTCCAGCAATTTTGCGAACACGCCGAATTCAACTTGTTCCAGAGGAACAAGTGAAAGAATTGAAACTGCAAGCAGATGCGAACGATTTTCAACAGGCGTTGGAAGATTGTCGGAGTGAAGAAGGAGATACTTTTCTTGGGCGCATCGCAGCTGCGGGTATTGATCGTTCTTTGAGAGGTCCACTCGGCGGACTCGAGGCGCGTGCGGCAATGGAGGATGCTGGAGAAGATGAGACTGCGCGACTTTTTCGAGTCATTGATCCAATCGCCGTCATCGCAAGTGTTGCTCCGCTGTTGGGGCTTCTTGGAACTGTTCAGGGAATGATTGGCGCATTCGAAACTGTGGCAGGGACAGCGACAAGGAGTAGTGCGTATTACGAAACACTGGCATCAAATATCAGCATTGCGCTCATCACAACTTTTCAAGGTCTCGTCGTCGCTATTCCATGCGTCATGGTTCACTCGTGGCTTCGAAATCGAATTGATCGGGGAGCATCCGAAGCTGGTCGAGCGCTTGAACCACTCGCAATGTCTCTCGAACGAATCGGTACTGAATTTTCGCAGAGTGCCACATCAGAAACAAGCAACACTGGGAGAAATGGCGGATGAGGATTGGTCGCCGCCAATATGGAATTGCAATTTTGGATATGACTCCGATGATCGATGTCGTATTTCTGTTGCTGATTTTCTTTCTGACGACGGCTCAGATGGCTCAAATGGCGTCATCACCAGTGACCTTGCCTGAAGAGGCGGGAAACGCAGATGAATCTGCTGGATCAGCGGGAATGGTTGTGAATGTCGATGCGATGGGGGTGATCACAGTCTTGGACCAATCGATTGAAACGCCGGAGTTGATGAAACGAGCGAAAGAAGTCATTGCCCAAGATTCTGCTGCTGTTCCTGTGATTCGTGCGGATCGTCGTTCAACAGCAGCGAGGTTGAATGAAGTCGTCGATGCACTACGAAGCGGCGGTTGCCGCGCAGTGCGGGTTGCTACAACACAAGTGAAAGAACAGAACCCATGAAGATCGGTGAAAAATCTCGCCGTGGCGCGCATGGCCCGATCTCGCTGAATATGACCAGCATGATCGATGCGACATTCCTTTTGTTGGCATACTTCATCTTCACTTCTGTCGCTGGCGATCAAGAGTCTCAGTTGATGGCAGATGTCTCTGTGGCACGTGCGGGAACAGGGGCATCGGCATTGAGTCCTCAGATCATCGACGTCGAATCCGATTCTGGTGGGGCGGTCTTTCGAATCGGCGCAAGAAACATCCGCAAGCGCGAGGAATTGGCTGCAGTTTTAAAGCAATTGCCGCACGAAATTGGCATCGTGGTTCGGGTGCATACAGGACCAGATGTTGCCGCAGTTGCAGCTGCGATGCAAGCTGCGCAAGATGCTGGATTTGAGAAAGTCACTTATGTCACCGCATCAAAGTAACGCAATCGCAATACAAGTGATGGAACGATGGAATCGTTTTTTCTTGATCATTGCCTTGACGACAATGTTTGTTTGGAATCCATGCGCACTTGCAGTTTTTGACGATACAGAAAGAGACGATGAATCCTCCGCATTGACAGAGTGGCTGACCCAGGCTGGTCTTGACGAGATTCTCGCAGTTATGCTTGACGAACAAGTACGAAAGGCCGCTACGACTAATCCCGCTGCGATTGCGCGTTTGTCTGATACATACCTTCGTCTTATTAGTAATGCGTTAGATGAAGATCGAGTTGCGGACTTGCGCAAACGGGTTGAAAAGTTCTTGAGTCGCAACCAAGTTCCAAGCCAATTCAAATTGCAGATTGCTTTAGGTCGTGCCGATTATCGCATGGCACTCCGAGGCATTGAGCGTTTGCGCCAAGGTCAGGTAAAGAAAGATGACAAAGCGCAAACAGTCGCATCACTCCTGTATTCACTGCAGTCACTCGATCAACTCTTTGAACAGTTGAAAAAACAGATCGAAGAATTGCGCCTCCTTGCTGCTGGAACTGACGATCAACAACGGATTGCTTTGCGCGGAGAAATTGATGATGCTTCAGATCTTCTCATGGAGGCAAAGTTTCTTCGAACATGGTGCAGATATTGGCTTCTTTGGATCGATCGACCGTTTGCAAAGGACCAACCGAATCCCGCATCGCCGTGGCGTCGTCAGGCGACGGAAATTGTAAGCGCATGGTCTGACCTTCTTGAAACTGGAAAACCTTTACCCGAGCCAAGCGATTGCTCCACTGATCTTCTTTCAGAGCAGTATTACTCTCAGTCGATTCTTGGGATGGCCTTGACGAAATCCTTACAGAGTGATCTGGCAGTTGCCGATGGTTGGTTCGCGCTTTTGCGACAGAGCGGAGTTTGGGAAGGACTTTCAGATTCATCGGGCTGGTATCTCCAGGCACTGGTTGATACAGGCTCTTATGATCGAGCCACCGCATTTCTTGCAAAGTCGTCTGAGACTTTAAATTGTCCATCAGTTGTTGGCGCGGCAGTGCGAGCGGTGGAAGAATCATCCAGCAACCCACAGGCGATCGAGTTTGCAAAGGCTGCCGTGGCAGTCGCTGCAATTCAAGGCGACTTCGGATCTGTTCGTCGTATTGCTCGAAAAATTCCAGTACTTGCAGAGGGGGATAGTTTTTCAGCTTGTTTAGCTCGTGGAATTGATTTGTATGACCAAGGTCGCGCTGCGGAAGAGCCCAAGCTGAAGAAGTCATTTTTAGAAACAGCAGCTCTTGAACTTTCGCTCGCAGTGAAATCTGCACCAAAGGACCGCCAGACCGCGGCCGCAGTTCAAGAACTTCTTGCATGGTCGCAACGCGGTGCTGGACAACCCTGTGAAGCGGCAGAGTCCTTTTTGTTCGCTTCAAATCAACTTGCTGGAAATCGCGCCGACGAATCGCTTTGGAATGCTGTCGAAAGTCTGATCAAAGGTGGATGTCCCGATGCGATAAAAAGCAAGGATTCTCGAGGATACGTTTTGGCGAGGGAGTATCTCGATCGATTTGAATCGGGAAACCACACAGGCGCTGCAGCTGCACTATTGAGTCAATCCCCACAAGCCGAGAACGACGATATGTTGGCGGAACGACTGATGCGTGATGCGCTGCGAGAGGGAGAATCAAGTCCCTTGCGTGAATCTGCCTCATCGCTTCTCTATCGAAGATTTCGAGCCGCACAAGGTTCGGATCGAGCGAAGGAAGCGAATCGTTTATTGAGTATTCCGCTCGCGCCGATCTCGAGTTGGAAAACAAACTCGATGGACATTGTCGTACGCCAGCAGTTGGAGGCAGCACTTGATTCCTCGGCTACACAAATTGATGAGGCGAAGAAACTTTTGCAGTTGATCGCAAAGAGATATCCCATTGGCGAAGAGCCGATTGAGTTTCGCTGCGAACTTGCAGTTCGAAGACTTGCGCTTGCAAATGCGACGCAGAATTTTGAAATGCTGACTGAGGCAATTGCCGCAGTTCGAAAAGTTTCAGACATGCAGTGGCGTGCAGTGGCTGAGGGCATTTTTATTCGTACTGCGGAATTGATGATTCAGCAAGGAGTGTTGACGCCACAGCAGACTTTGGAATGCCAATTCTCATTGGTGACTGCACGAAGATCCTTCCTTGATACGGCTCGGAAATCAGCTGACTCACAGCGAGCAGATATGGCCAACATTCAACTGGGTTTGGCATTATTGAATGCTGCACGCACGCTGCGATCGAATGTCTCGGCGGGAATCTCACCTCCGGCGGGATTCGATGCACAGGCACTATCAAAAGAGGCGCTGGCGATTTCGAAAGAGATTCTTGACCATCGACCTGATGATGCACAGGCATTCGCACTGATGGCGGATGCAGGTATTGCATCGGGCGATTTCAATGCTGCGTTTGAGGCACTTTCACGTTTGGTCGGCGCACTTCCAGCCCGTTCTGATGCATGGTTTGAACGCAAGGCGGATTTGTGCGAATTGATGGTGAAGTCGGATCCTGATGAAGTCCGAAAGATTTTGACTCAGCATGTTGTACTGATTCCAGACTGGGGACCCGGTGTTGGTGGAGTTCGATTGAAAGCTTTGGCAGATCGCTTGGGAATCGTATCGCAGCAAACTCCTGTCGAAGGCAAAGACAAACAGTGAGCGCCGCTCGACAAATGCTGAATCTGCCTATGGATTCGGATGATTGTGCTTTAATCGGTGTACCACATCGATCCACTCGTGCGCAAATCATTCATGCCGCGCAGGGGAGGTTGAACGCAATCGCGGCACATCCCCAAGCGGAAAGTCAAGAGGCGCAAGTTGCTCGACTAGAAATTCGTGATGCAGCTCAGAGATTGGCTGCACTTGCAGCGATAGCAAGAGAGCAGAAGAGCATTCAACCACGCCGCTTGCAATTTGGTTCGATTGCTGCTGCAGTCTTGATGCGCAGGAATCCTCGGCGTGCGCATATGTTTTTGGCTCAAATGAAGATGGATGCGCCAACGCATTCAAGTTCGCCAAGAAACAACGCGCGTCTGATTCAAAACTCAGTTGAAAGGGAACCAGATCAAGTTCGTAAAGTCCCGTGGTTGCTCGTCACTTTTGTCGCGCTTTCCATTGTTGGTTTCATTGTCGAGATCATTTTTCTGCGTGCGCAAATGCAGACGACGACAGTTCGCGAGGATTCGAAGAAGTCGCAGACCAGTCAAGAAGATCCAGTTGCAGATGATTCCAAAAGCTTGGCTGTCAAGCCAGCGAAAGTGGAAGATCCCATTCCTGCGCCAGTTATTGACTCGATTCTGCCCAGCCCGATTGGCGATGGAGTTCCAAGCAGAAATAGAACATCAAGCGCAATCAATGAGGCAAGCAGATTGCTCCGCAATCGTTGGCAACGCGCGGCGCGTGTGGCGGTAGAAATTCCATACGAAGAATCGGCGCTCATCACTTCTGACAGTGTCGATCCACTGGAAGAATCCTTGCGGCAATCGATCTTGCTCGAGAGAATCTTTTCGCTTGATTTGGCTGCGCGTCAATTAGAAGCGGGGGATGATCGATCCGCAAGTTTGTTGCTCGATGCAATTTCGACAGATTCATCGATCACGCTCGCAGCGCGCATGCTGCTGGCAAGCCCAGCTTCTATGGAGATTGATGGCGAATTGAGTAAGGCTCTTGAACGATTTCCTGGAACGAATCAAGGGCGTATCGCACTTCTTCGTTCGTTTCGTACTCGCCCTTCGCCGCCGGGAAATCTTGATGCGCAAACGCTTGTTCAGGAAGCGCTCAAGGGGCCGAGTCGTGCAAGCCGAACTATTGCGCAAGCAATTCTTGTCGATCGAGGCCTTGATGCTCTCAATGTTCTTGAAGCGGTTGAAGAAAGATTTACGGAGTTGGTAAATGATCCAGCTCATTTTGGCATGATTCGCGCATTCAGCGGTCTCGATCCCAACGGAATCGAAGGTGCTCCTGCGGCTCGTGCGGCAATCATCGAGAAGATCATCATGCTTCGTGGGTCGTGGATGAAGCAACTTGATATCGCATCGCAAGATGTTGTCATGACACTAAGAAAAATCGCAACATTGATGCGAATTACATCTCCACCTAAAGAGGCTTCAGAACTCTTGCGTACGATCAATCCGAAGTATTCAACTCGCCAACTGCGGATGGGTGCATTGAACGATGATGGCGTACTGCACGCACTTGTTCAGAATGGAACAGCCTTACTGCGAGACCAAGCATCGACGCTGAAAGTTCGTCGGCCAGCGGATCACGCCATGATTGACCAAGTGGTATTTGATGCGATGCTCGAGCGAAGTCGCGCGAAAACTGCTCTTGGACAAGCAATTATTAATGCACGGGGAATATTGTCGGTCGATGCGATTCAGTTGGGAGTTCCTTCACTTCAAGTGCAAGCGGATCATTCTGTCCCAGCACCGGCTTCGCTTCGGTGGGATGTTGTGTTGCCGCCAGAGATCATGGCTCGCTGGCAGCGCAGACTTGAAGCGCTGACGCCATCAAACCCAGTTGCATATCTAAAACTTGCGGAAGAAGTTGCAGACGAATCGAATGATGCTGGCAGTCAGATGCTTGCCCGACAACTTTATTCGTTGGCTGGTGGATTGGATGCGGAAAATCTTGGAACGAGCGCGGCTCTGGGACTCGCAGCTTTGGAGAATGAAAAAACGACGGAAGGTCGCATCGCAAGTCAGCGTTGGATCGCAATTGCTCAACGATGGACAATGGTTCAAATTCCAAACCGTGACGACGCAGCGGGTGGAGTTGACACCGTTGGATCAGCTGTGCGGCTTGGAGCTGTTGAAGCAATTGTGCATTATCGCCGTGGATATGGAAGGCGGGCGAATGATCGACTGAAAAATCTACAAGTTCGATCGTTCTTTGATTCGTTTATGCGGAGCGTTCCTGGAGGAGTCGAAGAGTTTGACAGACTCTCGGCGATTCATACCAAGGGGACGCCACCACCTCTGTCCGAAGAGACAATCAACGCACTTCTGCGAGTTGAACATGGATTACTACGGCCGAAAAGTCTTTACTGGTCCGATGCAATTTCAATGGGTGAGGGAAGTCCAACATTTGATGCGCCCATCGGAACTGCGGCGGAAATTTTTGGCGTTGATCCATCGCTGAATCGTTGGGCACCAAGCGGATGGATCAAGGGCGATGGCGTTGGTTCGATCAAGAACAAGTAACGCTTCCTTCTTTCGCTTGCTCTTACGATTTTCCGCCAAGAGCCTGAGCCAAGTCTGCAATCAGATCATCTGGGTTTTCAATTCCAACTGAAAGTCTCACCAGCGAATCCATAATTCCAAGTGCTTCGCGTTCTGCTGTTGGAACGCTTGCGTGAGTCATAATTGCAGGATGTTCGATCAGACTCTCGACGCCGCCAAGGCTTTCGGCGAGTGCGAAGAGATGAACGCGCTCGAGGAAATTTCGACTTTCTGCAATGCCACCTTGCAAATGAATGGTGATCATTCCGCCAAATGCAGGCACGCCATTCAATCTCATTTGTCGCGCAGCAAGTGCGTGTTGTGGATGTGACGCAAGGCCGGGATAGACAACAGTTTTGACTGCGGGCTGAGTTGTCAACCACTGGGCAATTTTCTGAGCAGATTCGCAGTGCTGCTTCATGCGAATTGCAAGAGTCTTTGCGCCGCGCAGGGTGAGATATGCATCGAATGGTCCCATCACGCTGCCAATCGCATTCTGCATAAAGCGCAGTTTCTCCGCGAGATCTCGCCGAGATGTCACCAAGCAACCGCCAACAACATCACTGTGTCCGCCAAGATATTTTGTCGTTGAGTGCATCACGATATCGATGCCGCATTCGAGTGGTCGTTGCAATATTGGCGATGCGAATGTGTTGTCGACCACCGTGATTGCGCCACACGCACGACCAACTCTCGCAACCGCATTGATGTCGACAACTTTCAATGTTGGATTTGTCGGTGTCTCCGCCCAAATCATTTGTGGCTTACATTCTTTCGCAGCACGTTCGAGCGCAGCCGCATCGCTCATATCAACAAAGACAACCTTCAAACCTTGCGTACGCTGACGAACGCGTTGCAGTAATCGATTCGTGCCGCCATACACATCATCCATGCACATGATCGTCTGACCCGCATCCAGCAATTCCAAGCATGTCGCAATTGCCGCAAGTCCGCTGGCGAATGCGAATCCACCTTGCGTGCGATCATCTTCTTCGGTCAGCCCAGTTGATTCGAGATTTGCCAAACATCTTTCGAGCGCAAACCGAGTCACATTATGACTGCGCGAATATTCGAATCCTTTGTGCACCCCAGGGGACTCTTGGATGAATGTTGAAGATGTATAAATCGGCGGCATCACCGCGCCGGTTGTTGGGTCGGGACGCTGTCCGCCGTGAATGCAACGGCTTTCGATATGCAGTGGCTTTGGGCTCATAGTTGCAAGGGTAACGAATGCGCTCGCCTTTCGTTGCATTCCGCCATCGCATTCCGCCATCGCATTCCGCCATCGCATTCCGCCATCGCATTCCGCGCCCACAAAAACAGCCAAGCGGGATTTGGGAACCTCAGGCATTCCCAAACCCCGCCATCACATTTCATGAACTGGCGTTGCGAATGAATTCCAAATCAGAACGGAATGTCTTCCTCTGGAGTTGGAACATGACCTTCGCCACCACCGCTTGGTGCTGATCGAAAATTGCTTCCTTGATTGCTCGCTGCGCCTTCGCCACCACCACCGCCGCCGCCACCAGTTGGACTGCCAATGAACTGAAAGTTTTCGATGACGACTCGCATCTTCGATCGCTTCTGTCCATCCTTGTCAGTCCATTGGTCTAACTTCAGCCTGCCTTCGATGAACACAGGTCGTCCTTTCGAGAGGTACTGCTTCATTACTTCGGCAGTGCGCCCCCAAGCTTCGCAATCGACGAAGGTCGTTTCTTCACGATCCTCGCCTTCCTTGGTTCGGTATCGCCGATTCACGGCAAGACCAATTTCAGCAACGGACTGATTGCCCGCAATGCTCTTGAGTTCGACGTCCCGCGTGAGATTTCCCATTAGTAAAACTTTGTTGTAACTCGCCATAGTGTGGCCTCCTGATCTCGATCTTATCTGCTCGCCAGTCGAAACATCAAAAACATGAAAAAATTCCCCGACCATTTTTTATGGCGCGGGGAAGTGTTTTCTCAGGTCAGGCCCATTCCTGTCCAAAGACGGGAATGGCGAAGGGGGTCAGCCCTTCGATCAGTCCATCATCATGATATTTGGAGCGTTTTCGGCTTCGGCATCGGCAGCCTCAGTGGTCTGCTTGCGAAGTTTGGCTTCCATGACCAGACGAGCCTGGCCTTCAGCATCCTGCATCTGTTCCATAGAAAGATGGTCTGCTTTCACGATCATTGCGCGCAGCATGCGCTCAGAGAGAGTGCAGTCTCGTTCGATTGAAACGATGGCAGATGTCGGGGCTGTGAAATAAGCGAGGAAATAAACTCCGCGCTTATTGCTCTTGATGTCATAGGCGAGCCGACGCTCATCCCACTTGACGAGGCTGACGATTTCGCCACCGTGGCGAGTGATCGATTCACGAACATGATCCGAAGCCGCTGCAAGATCTGCGGTGACGGCTTGAGGGAAGAGGAACATACCTTCGTATTGGCGAATGGTTGTTTTTGTTGCAGTAGACATTTGATACTCCTTAAAATTACTTCTTTAAAAAACGTATAGAACGGTCAAGATTGATTCTCAGGTGTAACGCCAGTCGTGGCGCTCACCTTTCGGTTGAACTGATTCATTGTTGCCGCGAGTCCTTCGCGACACCAGAGTTGGACGGCATTGCATGCATCTTCGATTGACTCTTCGACGAGTGGCTTCTGATCGTCTGTGAAACGACCAAGCACATAATCTGCCTGCGGAATCACGCCAGGTTTGTCGATGCCAATTCGGCAGCGACACCAGTCGGGTGATCCCAATGCAGCGAGAATGTCGGTCAGCCCATTATGGCCGCCCGCACCACCTTCACCACGAATGCGAATCGTTCCGCACGGAAGATCCAAGTCGTCGGCAATCACGATGAGTTCGCTCTTCGCGTTCATCTTGAAAAATCCAATCGCCTCGGCGACCGCGAGTCCTGATCGATTCATAAATGTCGTTGGCTTCAGCAAGAGCACTCGTTGGCCAGCAATCTCGGCTTCGACAGTCAATCCGTTGAAGCGCGCGCGCGCAGATCCCGATGGATCTGAGAAGCGACGAGCCAAACGGTCGATCACTTCGTACCCGACATTGTGTCGAGTTCGAGAGTATTCGGGGCCAGGATTGCCAAGACCAACAATCAACTTCATGCTGATTTCCACATAAAAAGAGGTCGAAAATGTTCAGAAACAATGTGCATTATTTCTTCTTATCTGCCTTCTTGTCGTCGCCAGCAGCAGCTGCAGGGTCTTCCTTCTTGGCAGTGAGGACTTCAGGTTCGGCTGCTGCAACAGCAGTTGTCGCAGCTTCGCCGGTTGCTTCTTCAAGCACAAGAACGACTCGAGCCAACGCGGAGTGAGGATTGCTGACGGCGGTCAAGCCAGCTGCAAGCTTCAATTGCGCGACGGTCATGAGGTCGCCAGCCATATTGGTCAAATCGACGCGAATAGATTCTGGAATGTCTCGCACCTTGCAGCGCAATTCAAGTTCAGAAATATCGTGTGTCAATACGGCGCCGACTCGCTTGGCAGAGTCTGGAACTCCGATGAAGTTGATCGCCACGCTCACGGTGACTTCTTCATCAAGATTGACGCGAGTTAGATCGACATGAATGACATTGTCACCCATCCAACCGAACTGCAATTCCTTCACGAGACAAGTCTCGGATGTTCCGCCGTTCACTTTGACTTCGAAGACGTGCAGTCCGCGGCGCAGCGCAGAAAGCATTGTCTTCTCGTCAACGCTGACGGGAGTTGGTTGACTGCCGTGGCCGTAAATCACCGCAGGGAGTTGTCCCTTGGTGCGAAGGCGTTTGGCATATCGGGTTCCCAATCGCTCTCGCGGAAGGGCATCTAGGACGGGTACTTCATGACTCATAAAAATCTCCTGTTTTCAAGTAAAAAATGAACGCAAACAATTAGCGCTTGACTCCCGCGCCATGTGTAAAGAGCGCAGAAATCGACTGATCATGGTGAATACGATGCACTGCTTCGCCCAAAAGCGAAGCAACTGACAAGACGGTCAATTTCGAATCGAGCGATTTATGCCCCAGACCCACTGGAATCGTGTCCGTGGAAATGATGCGGTCGATGGGGCTTTCCATCAGTCGCTCGCAGGCCATACCAACAAAGAGTCCGTGAGTGCAAGCGACATGAACTCCCTTTGCTCCATGCTCCATCACAACCTTCGCTGCTTCGCAGACAGTGCCTGCGGTAGAAATCATGTCATCGAACATCAGCACAGTAGTTCCCTCGACTGAACCAATGAGATTCTTGATCGAGACTTTCGATCCACTGTGTCGTCGCTTATCGATGATCGCCAAATCTGCGCCAAGCAAATTCGCATACATATTTGCGACTTTCACATTTCCAACGTCAGGCGAGACGATGGTCAGTTCGCCAAGTTCGCCGCGGATGCGGCGAAAGTGATCGCTGATGACTGGCGCTGCAGTGAGATGGTCAACGGGAATATCAAAGAATCCTTGAATTTGCGCAGCGTGCAAGTCCATACAGAGAACGCGTTGCGCTCCTGCTGTCGTGATCAGATTCGCCACCAATTTCGCAGTAATTGGCACGCGACCCTCGTCCTTGCGATCCTGCCGCGCATATCCGAAGTATGGAATGACCGCGGTGATTCGCCGCGCACTCGCTCGGCGTAAGCAGTCGATGAATACGAGCAGTTCCATGATGGTTTGATTGACAGGATCGCTGCAGGACTGCACGATGTAGCAATCGCGTCCACGAACATCTTCGTCCAATTTGACCAACAACTCGCCGTCAGGGAAGACAACAGTCTGTGCTTGCCCAAGTGGCAATTCCAAATGATCGCACATGGATTGTGCCAATGCTCGTCCAGTTGATCCAGCGAAAATTTTCAGTTGTTCTCGATCGCTTGCGCTCATAAATGACTTTCTATGGAATGAGTTGAACGTTGAGTTGATCCGAATTTCACACGCAAAAGTCCAGAGACTTCCGCCAGTTGTTCTGGCGTATTGACGGAAAGAACTTCTTCTGGTGGGACTGCGTCCACGACATGCACAGTGCGCCCGGCTTTTTTGAGAATATGAAAGACATCAGTGATGTAATACTCGCCAGATGCGTTTCGATTGTCGACTTGAGCAAGCGTGTCCAAGAGTGCACCGAGTTCGAAGCAGTAATACGAAGGATTGATTTCTCGATTCATCAACTGCGCAGGGGTGCAATCCTTCTGCTCGATGATCGCACTGAATTCTCCCTTGGAATCACGGGCAATTCGGCCATAACCTGAAGCATCTGGAATGACGCTTGTCGCAAGTGTTGCGGCAGTTTTCGAAGTGCGATGCGCTTTCAAAAGAGTTCCCAGTGTCGCTGGCGTGATCAGCGGACCGTCGCCACAGAGCACAAGCAATTCGCTTGCGCGATCAACATTCACAAGCAGGGGACGTGCTTGATCGACGGCATGGCCAGTCCCACGTTGCGGAGATTGCCGCACGAATTCGATGTTTGATCTCCCCCGAAAATGCGCACGAATGATTTCTTCTTGATGCCCAACAACCAAAATGATTCGCGCAATACCCACAGCAGTCACCGCATCGACAACCCATTCAACAAGTGGCTTGCCGAATGCTTCGTGCATGACTTTTGGCAAATCGCTGTTCATGCGAGTTCCCTTGCCTGCGGCCAAGATGACAGCAGTCGTCGTATGAAAACTTGCTGAAGTGCTTGGTGAAGTTGTGGAAGAAGGAGTCACGATGAACGCTCCAGTCAGTTCGAAAGGATCTCGATCGAATCAAAATTAGCCCACCTTGATTTGAACAAGGACTAAGAGAACCAAAATCTCCTGTGCTACCGTTACACCATGGGCCAAATGCACCGCCGAATAATAACCTCGGCGCAAGATAATTTGATTGATCGATCGAACCAAAGTTCAAGTCCCTCGAAAGGGCTTGAAACGCAGGGGGAGTCGATGCCACAGTGCGTTCGCTGTTGGCACCGCGTCGGATCAACCGACGACGGAAACGCTCGACGCGGGGTCGGGCGTCCATCTCTGGGACCCTTGCCGCGGCTTCCTCTAGGCTGGAGTGTCCCTTGGCCGCGCCAAGACACCCCTTGCGGCGCCGCTGATTTCAAGCCGAGGCTTGAGATCATCCGTCACCGACGGCCCCTCTGTGAGGAAGGAAGAAGTTACTACAAATACGACTTCTCGCAAGGGCCTTTTGCTGCAATCTCCGATTTGTTTCATACTGCTCTGATGCAAGGCAGTTCATCCAAATGACAACAATGGACCCAATTCAAATCGTTCTCGATGCATATCGAGAGGGCGCTTT
>CAMBWI010000016.1 GCA_945871445.1 Singulisphaera sp. GP187
CGCGGGGAACGAAGAATGACAGTGCCAAGGGTATTGATGCTGGGCTGGGAATTCCCTCCCTTTATCACAGGTGGCTTAGGAACCGCATGCCATGGATTGACTCGTGGACTGACTGCAGCTGGATGCGATATCACCTTCGCGCTTCCACGATCGATTTCGCGATCACATTCTTCACATGTTCGATTGCTTTCGCCTGCAAGCGAAGTTGAAGAGGTTTCGGCGTGGGTTGCTCCTCCCGAAGGAACGATTACAGAATCCACCGATTTGACGGAGATTTTGGAATCCGCCCGACTCTCAACCATCGAAAAAGTTCGAACTGAATCTCTTCAACGTGGGACGCCCGAGCGGATCAAGATTCTCGATCTGCCAATGATGGCGCAGAGTTCTTATGCTTCGGGTTCTGCACGCGGCCGATTGGTCACGACTGCGCGTGAGACGCTCAAAGAAATGGGCGGCTTGGACGGCTTGGGCGAAGAGATTGAAACTCTGACCGATGAACAATTTCAACACATTGTCCAGTTAGTGACTCAACGAAAAATGGATGGAGCATCGATCGCCGATCTTGTGATTGAGCGCGCCCTTCCAGAAGCAGGACGAGACGGATCGAACAATCACGGACAAACACTAGATTCGATTGGTGGATACGACGGCGATCTGATTCTTGCAGCCGAGCGATATGCGCACTTCTGCGTTCGTGCGGCACAACATTTGCCATTCGACATTATTCATGCGCATGACTGGCTGACATACCCCGCTGGTATCGCTCTGGCACGATTGACTGGACGACCACTTGTTGTGCATGTTCATGCGACCGAATTTGATCGTTCGGGCGAACATGTCAACCAATCCGTCTACAACATTGAGCGTCGAGGAATGCATGCCGCAATCCGCGTCATTGCCGTCAGCATGCTGACGCGAAATCTGCTGGTGAACCGTTATGGAGTCTCCCCAGAGAAGATCGATGTTGTTTATAACGGAGTCGATACCGAACCTTCAACATATGGCATCAAGCGCATCGAACGTTCAGAGCGAATTGTGCTCTATTTCGGGCGAATCACGATGCAGAAGGGACCAGAATATTTTGTGCGCGCCGCGAAACGAGTTCTCGAAGTCGAGAAAAACGTGCGCTTTGTTGTTGCAGGATCGGGCGATCAAGCGACAGCAATGATTGAGATGGCTGCGGAAATGGGCATCGGAAATCGAATGACCTTCACTGGGTTCTTGCGCGGAAAAGATATTCAACGAGTTTTCTCGCTTGCAGACCTGTATGTCATGCCAAGCGTTTCCGAACCGTTTGGTATTGCACCTCTCGAAGCAATGGGCCATCGAGTTCCTGTGATCATCAGCAAGAACTCTGGCGTGTCGGAAGTCTTGACGCACGCATTAAAAGTGAACTTCTGGGATGTCGACGATATGGCGAACAAAATCGTCGCAGTGTTGCGGCATCCCCCGCTTCGTGCTGAGCTGCGCGATCGCGGGCTCTTTGAAGTTCGCGGAATTACTTGGGATGGTGCGGCGAAGCGTTGTATAGAGAGCTATCAAAAAGCGATCGCAGTTGTCGGTCGAACTCCTGTGGGTTCGCACAAAAAATAAAGCTATCAATCACTGCAAAGTACGCAGTTTCGGGCAGTGAAATCTCCTCGCTACGAGATGGTGCGCTCATTCCTATACTCAATGACCTCTATGGGTTTGTTTACTCGATCGAAGTCTGCCGCCGCTCAAAAAAAAGCGACCTCACCCGCTCCTGCTCTTGCGACTGCTTCTTCAAGCAGTGCTGTGGTGGCCAGTGACACACCGCACACCCCCCTCGATGGTGATGTGAAACTGGAACACGAAGCGCAGTCGCACGCACTTTCCATCTTGAACGCTGCACGAGATGATCGCGCAGGGATGATGAGCGCAGCATTCTGGTCGGACAAATTGATGGCGTGGTCGATGAAAGATCCAGACTTCAAAGTCCAACTCTTTCATTTTGTTGATTGCTTTCCAGCACTTCGATCATCCGATGCGATTTACGAACACTTAGTCGATTTTATGTCCAAGCCTGGATTGAATCTGCCTCCTGGACTCGATTTTGGACTTCGCGCAGGTGGACTTGCGAAAGGTTTAGTGGCCAAAACAATGGCTGGTCAAATCGAATCAATGGCGAGCAAATTTATCGCAGGGCGCGATGCCAAGAGTGCACTTCCAACATTGAAAAAACTTTGGAATGACAACATGGCTTTCAGCGTCGACCTTCTCGGCGAAGCATGCCTGAGTGATTCCGAAGCGCAGATGTACCGCGATAAATATCTCGACCTCATCGCAAATCTTCCTGGCGAAGTTGCGACATGGACACCGAATGCGCGACTGGAGAGCGATCATCTTGGACCGATTCCACGCACAAATGTCTCGATCAAGATTTCCTCTCTCTTTGCTCGAACAGATCCAATTGATTTCGCAGGTTCACTGAACGGGTTGGTTGAAGCGCTCACGCCGATTCTTGTCTCTGCACAAAAGAATGGTGTCTTTGTGAATTTCGATATGGAGCAGTATTCACTGAAAGACCTGACGCTTGAACTCTTTATGCTTTGTTGCGAAAAAGTGCCATTTTCCGCAGGATTGGCGATGCAGTCGTATCTTCGAAGTGGCGAAGATGATGCGCAGCGAATCATCGATTGGTCCAAACGAACTGGGCGTGTTGTTACCGTTCGATTGGTCAAAGGCGCATACTGGGATTCACAAACAATTCAATCCGAACAACTCGGATGGCCATCTCCGGTTTGGGCAGTCAAGCGAGATACAGACGCGTGCTTCGAACGAATGGCGAGTCGATTTATTCGGTCAACTCCGCAGAGCACCGGCATTGGCGGAGTCAAACTTGCGCTTGGATCACACAATGCACGATCGATTGGGGCTGCTCTTGCGATGATCGAGAAGGCTGGACTACCTATGAATGCGATCGAATTGCAAATGCTGCACGGCATGGGCGACGCGCTCAAGTCAGCATCGATTGCGCGTGGACTTCGGCTGCGTGAATATCTACCAGTTGGCGAGATGATTCCTGGTATGGCATATCTCGTGCGCAGACTTCTGGAAAACACCAGCAATGAAAGTTGGTTGCGATCTGGATTTGCAGATGGGGCAGATTCTGCAATTCTGGTTGCATCACCACACCGAGCATCTGGTTCTGGATCTGGAACGGACAATGGGCGCAAGAGACTCGACCAAGCTGCTGAACGGCACGCACTTGGGCGAAGCCATCCAAATATTGCTGATGGACGCCCCTTCTTTACGGAAAGCCTTCGCGATTTTTCAGATGGCGCACAGCGAGAAGCCTTTGCAAATGCGATCTCTCGATCAACGGTTGCCAAGATTGCAAACGATGGGACAACGCAAATGGCGACTGCGACAGTCGATCGACTGCACCGCGCTTTCCCAGCGTGGCGCGACACTCCATTTCTCGACCGAGCTGCTGTTCTTGTTCGTGCCGCAGCGGCGATGCGATCTCGGCGTGATGAACTCTGCGGGATCATCATTCGAGAAGCTGGAAAAACGTGGCGTGAGGCCGATGGCGACATCTGCGAAGCAATCGATTTTTGCGAGTATTACGCTCGCGAATCAGCGCAATTGTTCGACCCTCGCCGTCTCGGTTCTTTCACTGGCGAATTGAATGAAGAATGGTTTCAACCGCGAGGCGTCGCTGCAGTCATCAGCCCGTGGAATTTTCCACTTGCGATTTGTTGCGGTATGACCGTCGCTGCGCTTGTCACTGGAAACACTGTCATTGTAAAACCAGCTGAGCAGACCCCCGCCATCGCAAAAGTCATGTGTGACATCTTGTGGGCAGCTGGTGCGCCAAAGGATGCGCTCGCATTCTTGCCAGGCCCTGGCGAGAGTGTCGGTGCGGCCCTTGTTCGCGATCCTCGCATTGCACTCATCGCATTCACAGGATCGAAAGGCGTTGGACTTGACATCGTCGAAGCGTCTGGTCGGACTCTTGCAGATCAAGAATGCGTCAAGAAAGTCGTCTGTGAAATGGGCGGTAAGAATGCAATTATTATCGATGAAAGCGCAGATTTGGACGAGGCCGTTCTTGGTGTGCGCCAATCTGCTTTTGGATTCTCTGGGCAGAAATGTTCTGCTTGCAGTCGAGTTATCGTCGTAGGTAATGCACACGATGCATTTCTGCACCGACTTGTCGAAGCCACACGAACTCTCACTGTGGGCGACCCCATGCTTCCTGGAACTGATGTCGGTCCAGTCATCGACACCGATGCGGCAAAAAAGATTCGTGAGTACATCGAAATCGGGTCAAAGGAAGGACGCTTGGAGATTCAATTGAAAATTCCAGATGGACTCGAGAGCAAAGTGGGCAAGCCATTTGTTGGACCGACAATTATCTCTGGAATTCGTCCAGAGCATCGACTCGCCAATGAAGAAATTTTCGGACCGGTCCTTGCGGTGATTCATGTCAAAGATTTCGATGAGGCGCTACGAGTCGCCAATGCGACTCAGTACAAATTGACTGGCGGAGTTTTCAGCCGTCGTCCATCACACTTGGAAAAAGCCCGCCGTGAATTCCGCGTCGGCAATCTCTATCTCAATCGCTCGATCACTGGTGCGCTTGTCGGTCGACAACCCTTCGGCGGTTTTGGAATGAGTGGCGTGGGCAGCAAGGCCGGCGGAGCTCAATATTTGCTCCAATTCGTAGAGCCTCGCACGGTCTGCGAGAACACAATGCGCCGAGGATTCGCTCCTGGGCTGGATTAAACTGCAAAGACGCTAGGTCGTGCGGCAGAATTCGAACATTCCAAGAATTTCGTTGTCCCGACACTGGGTTGTTGACACAAAATTGTTTGCAATGAACCAGAATCTTCTTACCGCAATAATCATCTGCTTCCTAGGACTCTCCCACACCGCTTCGGCACAGTGGCAGCAATCAACAGGCACAGCGGGACTGAATATGCAGTCACTGATCTCGCGCGGCGAAACTGCCTTTGCTGGTGGCGCAACAGGCACCTATCGCTCCGAAAACAACTCGGCGAGTTTCACAATTTCAAATTCAGGAAATGATTCAGTAGGACCAACGAGAGGCTTTGCATCGGACGAGACCTACATCTATACCTGCACCAGCCAAGGTGTCTTTCGCAGTGCGAATAATGGTGCAACCTGGATCTCCAAGAGCTCAGGGATGACAAACTTGCTCACAAGTGGCATCATTCAAGTTCAATCGCACCTCTTTGTTGTTGGACCATCCGGAGTGTTTCGTTCAGACAATAATGGCGACAGTTGGATCGCTGCTGGGATGGCTGGAATTGATGTTCGATGTGTAACAGCAGTGGATGCGACCGTTTTCGTTGGAACGAACGGCTCTGGTGTCTACAAGAGCACAAATTGGGGATCGACTTGGGTCACTGTGAATACCGGGCTCGCATCGACAAACATCCGAGCAATCGAGGCAAAAGGCACAACTCTCTTCGCAGGCGGACAGATTGGAACAGGTGTCTATCGGTCAACAAATCTGGGTGCAAGTTGGTCGTTGCTTGCGGGCGGCTTGCTTTCAGGTAGTTACCGAGGCTTTGCTCACGATGATCGACTCATTGTTGCCGGATCATTCGGTGGAGGCGTTTTTTACTCCGTCGACAATGGAGAGTACTGGACAAGAATCAATACAGGATTAACTGATCTGACAATCTTTGATCTTGAGATTCATAAGGGATTTATCGTTGCTGCAACAAACACGCAAGGTGTTTTTCGATTCGCAATCTCGAATACATACAACTTGTCTGGCGATGCCTGTATTGATGGATCGGATCTTGGCGCCTTTTTGAGCTCATGGGGTTCCTGCACAGATTGTGCAGCAGATTTCAACGGCGACAATTTGGTTGACGGGAACGATTTTACTTTACTTCTCTCTCACTGGGGAATTTGCGGATCTTGATGTGACTGTTTTTTGTTCGTCAAGAATTCTTCTGCACTGATGCATCAATCCCAACGAATTCCCTTGCCGGGACAACCACAGGAAGTTTTTACCATCGTAGAACTTTGTGGCTTCTTTTTAGACCCACCCAACGGAATTGGACTTTTTTCATTTGCTTGAATTGAAGCGAGAGCATCCCATATAGGCGCTGGAGATGGCGGAGCATCCTGCTTGTAATCGTGAAGAATTGGTCGCGAACCCGTGGCATGAAATGCGTCTGTCGGTAGAGAAAGAATACGATCTGTATTCACAAACCCTGCAAAGACATCTTCTTGGACAGATTCAATCGACACATCACTCTCAACGGCACTATGAGCAATTTCAAGTACGTGCGAACTTGCAAAGGTCCTGGCTCTCGCTGGAGCAGGCATAGGAGGCGCAGCGTTACTTTGAGCACCATCGAGAAGATTGAAAATGCCAGACGAAAAATAGATCCCAACGGCCAAGAGTAGATAAAAACAAAGAACTCCCCCAGCGATCCGTTTCTTGGTTATCAATTTGGTCATCGAAGCAATCCTCCAGATAAGAATTATTCTATATGCGAACGTTCTATATGCAAGCACGGCAATTACAAAAGAGCACTCCAAATGCAATCACGAGCGAAAACGCTTGATCGCCGAATCTCATTTCGACTTGGAAAGTCGCTCTCGAGCCCACAAAATCCAGCTGGAATCTGGCAGTGCATGCCCCATACTGCGAAGCATGAATGAAATCTGCGCGTTGTGATACAGCGCATGGGTTGGCACTTGCATAATCGAATCGATGACTCTTTGACGATATTCAATTCCATCCCGAACGCGAAGCACGACCCGCTCGCACTCGACTGGCGTGAGTCGTTGGAGATAGCCATCCCAGCGAGTTCGAACCTTCACAAACTCTGCGCGAATCGAAGCAATATCCGTCAACTCGCTCGTCAGAGGCATTGTGACTATGGCGTCGCCCTCAAGAACTCCAATCCAAATTCGTTCAGCACCAACCAGATGCACCATGGTCGAATGCACCGACCCAACGCCAATGGGAAACTCGCGTCGAAAATCACTGTCTGGAATTGTCGCAATAAAGTCAAGTGTGCGCTCAGTCATCCAACGCAGCCAAACGTGCGCATCAGAGGCAATCGTAATTGAATTCATAGCGCAAGATATTACTGTTTAATTTCTGTCACTGAGCTGGCAACAATTAGGCCCTGTGTATCTCGTGCGACTGTCTCTACAAGAACTGCGCCATTGATCCGCTTTGATTGAACTGCGAAGTCCATACTCTTTGCACCATCTTCGAACTTGATGGTCGCCAACTGCCCAACGACTGCCACGATCTTTGGCGCATAGAGATGCGATCCATCCGCACCGTACAAATCAATATTGACGGTAATCGAATCCTGACCTTGGCCTAAGGAAGAAAGCGTTGCATTCACAACCATAGAGTTTTGCGCTGGATGAGCGCATGCAGACAGCGCGAGGAGGAGAAAACTTCCGGTGATTTTGAAAACAAAATTCATCGTATTGATTCCTTTGATTATGAAATACACATTTCGAGCGAGTAATTGCGAAGCGTAACAAATCATTGCTGTGATCGCTTACCTTGTGCGGCGTGACCGCTGCGAATTTCAATCAAATGTCAGCCGACGCAGAAGCCAACTTTGATGGACTCGTTGGTATGACCCACAATTATGCAGGACTTGCTGCAGGAAATATGGCGAGTCAGAATAATGCAGGACGCATTTCAAACCCAAAGGCTGCGGCTCTGCAAGGCATTGCGAAAATGGAGGCTGTTGCAGCACTCGGCGTGACGCAATGTTTTCTTCCACCACAAGAGCGTCCCGCTTTATGGATGTTGCGACAACATGGTTTCACTGGCACAGATGAACGGGTACTTGCAGATGCACACGCCAGCAAGCCCCATCTGCTGGCGCAATGTTGCAGTTCTAGTTTTATGTGGAGCGCAAACGCTTGCACTGTTGCTCCAGCCCAAGATGCGCGTGATAAACGAACGCATTTGGTCGTTGCAAATTTGAAATCCATGCCACACCGCTCGATCGAGCCATCATCTACGCACACAATTCTGAGTGCTGTCTTTCCTGACCGCGAACGATTTGTGGTTCACCAAGCTCTTTCGAATACCGTTGATATGGGCGACGAAGGCGCAGCGAATCACACACGATTGTTTAATGCGAAGGACCCTCAACAACCCGCAACACATTTTTTTGTGTACGGAATTGACAGCGCAAATCCCCAGCAAACACCCAAGATCCATCCTGCTCGACAAACGCTGCAAGCCAGCCAAAGCGTTGCAAATTTGTTGCAACTTGATCTTGAACGCTGCGTCTTTACACAGCAACATCCCCTCGCGATTGACCAAGGTGTCTTTCACAACGATGTTGTTGCGGTTGGTAATGCTTCTACCCTGCTCTACCACCAAGACGCTTGGCTGAATCATGATCAAGTGATCGACGCACTTGCTGCGCGCGTTGGCAATTCGTTTTGTCCCATCGCCGTCAGCCACGATGAACTGACGATCGCCGAAGCTGTCTCGACATATTTGTTCAATTCGCAACTTGTCACAACGCCAAATGGAAGTATGACATTGGTCTGTCCAAGCGAAGTCGAGCATCACGATCGTGCGCGCGCAGTGGCTCAGCGCATTCAAAATGATCAGTGTAACTCGATCTCACGCATCCTCTATTTGGATGTGCGCGAAAGTATGCGCAATGGTGGCGGACCAGCATGCCTGAGGTTGCGTGTGCCTCTTGCGTTGCATTCTGGTTTGGCTTCTCGCACGAATCCGTTGCAGGGCATTCATCCTGGGTGCGTTTTCAATACACAGCGCGCAGCTCAATTGCGCGCATGGATTGAAAGGTGGTATCCAGACAAACTGACTCCCGAAGATCTTGCTGATCCGCAACTTCTCAAGCGAAACCGTGATGCGCTTGATGCACTCACTCAACAACTCGGTCTTCCTGCGATCTATCCATTCCAAGGCTTGGTCCCTTAAACATCGCAACTCTAAAATTTACTGACCGCCAAGTGTGCGATATTGCAGTGCTTCTGCCAAGAACACTGCATTCACATCAACTTCACCTGCAAGATCGGCGATTGTGCGCGCAACTCTGCGAATCTTGTCATATGCCCGCGCGCTAAGCGCGAGTTCATCCAAACCTCGTGTCAACAAATCTGATGCCGCTCCATCGAGACGACAATGCCGATCGAGAACATCAACGGCCAATCGCGCATTTGGAATGTTTCCCTGCCGAATCGCTGCGCGACGACGTGCTTCGATGACTTGTTCGCGCAGTGTTGCGCTGTCAACACCAGGCTTGACCCGCGCAAGATCGCGAGCGCTGACTCTGCGCACCTCGACATGCAAATCAATGCGATCAAGCACTGGCCCTGAAACGCGACCGAGATATTCAGCCATCATTCGCGCGCCTCCTGCCCCCGCGACGCGATCTCCGCGTGCAGTTGGGTTCATCGCAGCAACCAACATTGTTATTGCAGGCCACCGCACCGAACCACTCGCGCGAGCAATCGCCACTTCACCCCCTTCGAGAGGTTCTCGCAAAGCTTCAAGCACATCTCTTCGAAACTCTGGCAATTCATCGAGAAATAAAACACCTTGGTGAGCGAGCGTAATCTCGCCGGGTCTTCCCATCGGACCACCACCCACAATCGCGACTGCGCTCGCTCCGTGATGCGGCGCACGAACAGGGCGCGCGATGTCGAGCGTCCCACGCGGAGTCTTGCGAAATTCACACATCCCAACGCACGAGCCGATGCGTAAAACTTCTAACGCTTCCTCTGCCAAAAGTGGCGGCAGAATCCCTGCAAGGGCTCGCGCCAACATTGTCTTGCCACACCCAGCAGGACCAAGCAACAGTGCATTATGCCCACCTGCAGCAGCGATTAACATCGCACGCTTCGCAAGCACTTGCCCCTTGATATCTCGAAAGTTCACAGGGGCAAGACCAGGTACTGGACGTTCGTACTCGCTTGGCGGACTCTGATCGAGCGATTCTTGTGGATTTTTCGGCGCAGCGCTTGGATTTCCCTCGCCGCGAAAGAATGCAACCACTTCACAGAGTGTCGCTGCGCCGATGACTTTCACTCCCGGCACAAGTGATGCTTCAATTGCATTTTCAATCGGCACGATGACCCCACGATTGTGCTCGCGCGCCATCAACGCAGCACTGACAGATCCACGAATTGGACGCAACCGACCATCAAGTGCGAGTTCTCCAGCGATCAACCAATCCGAGGGTGATGGCGCATCTGCTCGCTTTGGCTCTGCAGTTCCTGAAGCAAACAGCAATCCCATTGCAATAGGCAGGTCATAGACCGGACCCTCCTTGCGCGTTCCTGCAGGTGCAAGATTGACCAACACATGATGACGAGGAACCTCAAATCCCGAGACTTCGATCGCACGCCGTACACGCTCGACCGATTCGCGAATCGCCGCATCTGGAAGTCCAACAACACAAATCTGCGGCAGTCCGTGCGGAGAAAGATGGACTTCCACTTCACACGGAAGCGCATCAATTCCTCGCAGCATAAAAGCATGAACAAGTGCGTGCACAGCGAAAACATATCGCATCGCGAAACACATTCTGCAAATCTGCCCCTTTTTCTCTATCTTTCAACTACTCGAGCGCCACTTGGATTTTTCAACTCTCATTCTTTCTATTTTGATCGGAGCCGTTGGCGGTTTCCTTGGGGGGATCTTTGGAATTGGCGGCGGCGTTGTGATTATTCCTCTGCTCACTTTTGTGCAAGGAAGCAATCCGCATCTCTATCAAGCGGCAAGTTTGGTTGCAGCGCTTCTTGTCAGCGCAGGCAGCATTCCGCGACATATTCGCGCACATGCGATTCGCTGGACATTTGCACTGCGCACAATTCCATTTTCAATTGCAACCGTCGGACTTGGCATCATCATCGGTATTTATCTTCCAAGCACACAATGGCTCGAATGGATTTTTTCTTTGTTCTTGATCTATGTCGCAGTTTCTGAAGTGACACGCCGACTGCAAGAGAAATTTGCTCATTCAAACACCCCAGCGCTTACTGAACGCATTGGTTGGGGGCCAGCATCCATCGTCGGCTCTGCGATGGGAACGCTTTCTGGGTTGCTCGGTATCGGTGGCGGCATCATTGCGGTGCCAATGATGCGCACTGTCAATCGTTTCGACATTCGCACCACAATCGCAACAAGCGCATTCTTGATTTTGCCAACGGTGATCTTTGCAGTGATTTTAAAATTTTCGACGCTTTCATCTGTCAAGACTCCAACTGGCGATCCGATCACGCTCAGCGCAGCTCTTTGGCTTGCCGCAGCGCTCGCGCCTGGGGCATTCGTTGGTGCATACATCGGCGCGTCGCTTGTGCACAAACTTCCGATGCGAAAACTCTCCTTCGCATTCGCTGTGTTGTGCGTCATTCTTGCAATTCGTATGTCTGGGTTTGTCGTATTCAAGTGATAACCTCGGTCGAAAAATGAACTCAGATATTCAACACCATTCACACTCCAAATTCCGGCGCAATCTTGTGATAGCTCTTGGAGTGCTTTGGCTTACTCTTCCGCCATTGATGGGCTTCTGGTTACTTGGCGAATTAGGAACGGTTGGAGATTGGCTGCGGTCTCGTTCCGACTATGGGCTTTTTATCTTCGTGGGAGTCTTTGCTTTGGCTTCCGGATTTGGGCTCCTTCCGACTTATGCACAAGCCATTCTTGGAGGTTGGGTCTTCGGCGTTTCAATTGGAACAGCCGCAGCGATGTGTGGATTAATTGGCGGTACTGCGATCGGCTTTTTCTTTGCGCGCATCGTCAGCGGCGCTTCGATCAAATCACTCATCGACAGTAACCCACGTGGGCGAGTGATTCGCGATGCCCTCGTTGAATCGAGCCAGCGAAGAACATTTCTGCTCATCTTGCTATTGCGCCTTCCACCCAATTCTCCATTTGCTATTGCAAATTTAGCAATGGGTGCATCTGGAGTGCGCCCCCTGCCCTTGCTGGGCGCAACGGCTCTTGGAATGTTTCCACGGACGCTTATTACTTGTGGCGCCGCCGCAACTGCTGCCTCCACTGGCGCCCGTGATATTCAGCAATTGTTTGCTCAACAAAGCTGGGGATGGATTGTCATTGGAATCTTCAGCCTTGTCATCGCTCTGTTCATCATTCGAAAAGTTTCGATGCACGCGCTCAAGAGTGCGGGATTACTAGAGAAATCACCACCAGTAGCGTGAAAAAAGAACCGAGGGAAGTTCTATCACGGACTGGTCAACGGCGGTTGCACTCCAGAAGGATTCGCAACCGTTGGTGCAGGATCAACCATTGTCTGAGACGCAGTATCAAGTGCATTTGGAGACTCCAACCCATTTGGATCAGCGACTTGCAAGGTGGTTTTCGATGGATTGCTCATGTCACTGGGCATCTGCGCCAAACGTGAATCAATCTCACCAAAAAAGTGGTCCGCTTCGATCAAGAAATTTGGAGGGCGAATGGAAGCCCGACTATTTAAGACAACCTTCGGCACTCGATGATCTGCTTCGACCTGAACAGAGAAAGTCCATGTCTCGCTCTCGCGCCGAAGCGCTTCACCCGCAGATGCATAGTCGCGTTTCAATTCGCGGAAAATTTCAATGCGATTCTCCTCCGCATCTACAAATACACCGTTTTCCGTAACGAACCAATCTGAATACTTTGGATTGCGCGCAGCTCCAAGTGCGGCTTGCCAAAGTGCATCGTGACTGACTCCGGGATAATCACGCGAAACTGTATTGCATCCGACTGCCATCACGATCGCCGCGCACGCCAAAACAACACTACGAATTTCACACTTGAACTTCACCATATTTTCAATCGACAAAAATCGCATTTGAGAAAACTTTCTGCACATCGTCGTGCTCTTCAAGTGCGTCGATCAGACAAACAATTTGCGCCGCACCTTCGCCACTCACTTCGACTGTCGTAGAGGGTATCCACATTATCTGCGCCTCTGCAGGTGACATTCCTGCACTTTCGAGTGTGTCCCGAACAGCGGCAAGCGCGCTTGGCGGACAGATGATCTGCCACATTTCATCTTCAGCAGAAACATCCTCTGCGCCAGCATCGAGGACAATTTCCATCAATCGATCTTCTTCGATGCGTGCGCGCTCGATGACCAACACTCCAGCATGATGCAAGTTGTATGAGACCGAACCCAAAACCCCAAGATTCCCACCGTTTTTGTCGAAGATCGTACGGATATCAGGCGCGGTCCGATTGACATTCGATGTCAAACATTCGACGATGATCGCAACGCCTCCTGCACCATACCCCTCGTATCGAATTGCTTGAAAGTTCTCACCATCGATTTCGCCCGATCCCTTCTTGACTGCTTTTTCGATTGTCTCGCGCGGCATATTGACACTTTTTGCGTCATCAATTGCCATTCGTAGCGAAGAATTAAATCGTACATCTCCACCGCCAAGTCGCGCAGCGACAATAATCGCACGAGATGCCTTAGACCACATCTTCCCACGCTTCTTGTCCACCGCAGCTTTGCGGTGTTTCATATTTTTCCATGCGCTATGACCAGCCATATTCGTTCTGCCTGTGAATACGAAAAGAGGCTTATCGACTTCGAGCGGTGGCTTTCGCCTTCGACTTTGTCTTGGTCTTTCGAATGGACTTTGCATTCTCCGCAGATTTTGCTGCTGCGCCGCGTGGTTTCTTAGTCGATTCGCGCTTGATACGAGCCTCTTCAGCACGACCTGAGTTATGAAACGCATCGGTTGCCGCGACGAGTGCAAAGTGCATTTGGCGTGCGCGCTCACTCTTGAATTTCTTTGCAAAAAGTTCTGTAAGCAGATTTGGCTTCATATCTTCAGGAAGCACTTCGTAATGCACCAACAGATCGATTGTTGTCTGATCAATCGGCACCAACGCCACATCGAAACCAAGCAAGAGCATGCGAGAAACCACATACGTTGGAATACGCTCAAGATGCTCCAAATAGATTCGGACGTCACGCTTTGGCTTACCAACAAGCTGTTCCAAAGTGACTCGGTGATGGCGACGGAAGAGATCGAACAATGTCATCCGTAATCTACGCATACGCTCAAATCCATCAGGATATTTCAGCCCAATCGTTGTCACCATTTCTTCGACCAAGTTGACTCGGAATTCGTTGAAGTCAACATTGCGACTTCGAACGCGCTGCATCGCCGTATCCGCCATCTCGGTCGTTACGTCATACAAGAGCGATGAGTGAATCAAGAGTGCGGTCAAATCTGCAACATTCGGTTCTTCGGTACGCGCCCGTGCGCTGTACTTCTTGACCAGTGAGTTCAGACGATTGATGTTGAATGCCGGTTTCTTTTCAGTCATGGGAGCGCCTCTTCAGATGGTGGAATCAATTCGAAAATCAATTGCGGCACGCGCCGCAGACTGGTGGTTTCGCGCAGTGAGGATCGAAAAAAACCAATCGCACTTCGCAGAGCCGCGAGCGAAAGCGGCCCTCGATCTGCCGGAAGGACCGAGACCTTGATCCGCGCTGCCAATAAATCTGGACTGAGTCGAACTTCCTGTATGGAAACCATCCCCTGCAAGCGTGGGTCGGAGAGTCCTCGTACGATTCGATCTTGGAGTGCGCGCTGCAAAACGCTTGCGACCTGAGCTGGACGCGAACTCGGCGCTTCATGCCTTGCGGTTCCATCAGAACGAAAAGAAACTCCCGATGGAAGTTTCGGTCCTTTCCCTCGACGCTCACGCATTTCCGCCACCTAGCGGCCGAACCGTGATCGTGCGATAGCACTCCAGCACGTCGCCCTCGCGGATGTCGTCGTATCCATTGATCTTCATACCGCATTCGTTTCCAGAGCGAACTTCCTTAGCATCTTCTTTGAATCGCTTCAGTTGCTCGAGTCGGCGATCTTTTTCGATCACGATTCCATCTCTCGTCACGCGGATTTGTGCATTTCGTTCGATGACTCCGTCTGTGACATAACAACCTGCAATTGCACCGACCTTCGTGATCTTGAAGACCGCACGAACATCTGCGTGTCCAAGGACCTGAAGCTTGATCTCTGGTTCCAAGAGTCCGCGAACGGCCTTGTCCATGTCATCGGTCAATTGATAAATCACTTCGTAGAGTCGAATATCAATCTTGCGAACTTCGGCCAACTGCCGAGACTTTGCGTTACTCGTGACATTAAAGCCCACGATGACTGCGCCCGTCGTTGCTGCAAGTTCGACATCGCTTTCGTTGATTCCGCCAACGCCCGCGTGCTTGATCGAGATGCTGACATCTTCTGCTTTAATGCGCCCAAGAACAACTTTGAGCGTCTCGACGGAACCTTGCACATCGCCTTTGACGATCAATGGCAATTCCTTCTTCTTCGATTTCGCCATGGTCTCGAAAATGTTGTCGAGCGTCACCTTTGGTGCGGAAAGTTCGCGATCTCGTTCGAATGCACGGCGTTCAATCGCAGCTTGTTCGGCTGCTGCGAGACTGTCGACGACATAGAACTTGTCGCCAGCATCTGGAAGCAAATCAATACCAGAAATTGCGACAGTTGTTGTTGGATCTGCGCTTGTGATGCGCTCGTTGCGATCGCTCACGATGTCGCGGACACGACCGAATGATCGCCCGACCACCACGAAATCGCCTCGTTTAAGACATCCTTCTTGCACCAACAATTGTGCGACAGGTCCACGACCTTCTTCCATGCGTGCTTCAAGCACGCTTCCTTGAGCGTGACCTCCCCAATCAGCCTTCAAGTCCAAGATATCTGCTTGCAGCGCGATGGTTTCCAAAAGTTCTGGCAGACCAGTTCCTTTGAGTCCGCTGACAAGCGCGACTTCGACTGAACCTCCCCATGGAACGGGATTCAAATCATTCTTGGCAAGTTCGCCATAAATGCGTTGCAAATTCTTCTCGTCGAACTCTGGACGATCAATCTTGTTGAGAGCGACAATCACGGAAACCTTCGCAGCTTTAATGTGATTGATGCTTTCAATGGTCTGTGGCATAAGCCCGTCAACTGCATCGATGACCAAGATGACGATGTCGGTCACCTTTGCACCGCGCGCACGCATCGCCGTGAATGCTTCGTGACCAGGCGTATCGATAAAAGTGATCATTCGTTGCTGATCGCCAGCCTTGATTTCAACCTGAAATGCTCGAGTGGATTGCGTGATTCCGCCCGCTTCACCTGCAGCAACATTCGTGCTACGGATTCGGTCCAAGAGTGTTGTCTTCCCGTGATCAACATGTCCAAGAATCGTGACAACTGCTGGACGAGAACGTTCGTCAGTTCGGGTTCGCGCTGCAAATCGTTCTTCGATTTCATCCGATACAGTCTTCGCTTCGTCGATTTCGATTTCAATATTGAATGCCATCATCAATTCAATTGATTGATCCGCATCGAGCGCTGTATTGATTGTGATTGGATTTCCTGCAAGCAGAGATTTCTTCATAATCTCCGAGACCTTCACTCCGGTCAACTCAGAAAGTTCCTTCACCGAAACTGGATTGGGAACATGCACAGGTCCTTGCGGCTTGGCGGCAACCGATCGACCTTTAGGAGCGGCCGAAGGTCTTGTGGAAGTTCGGTGCTTGCGAAAGAAACCATCAGCTTGCCCAATTCGACTTGCGCGTTCTTCTATATCTTTGTTCGAACGAGACCCATCACGCGATGGATCGGCTCGACCAGTTCGCCCTGAATCGGATGGACGACGCTTCGATGGCGGCAGAGCGCCTCGACGATTTGTTGGATCACCCGCACCCGCACCCGCACCCGCACCAGCACCAGTACCGACACTTGGTCCGCCCGTACGACCCATCGGAGGACGATTCGCGCCAAATTGACCGCCCGTTCGAGGCCGCGGCGCAGCAATATTGTCAGCAGCTTCGACTCGAATAACTTTCGGCCCCGAAAGGCTTGTTTTTGTCGGTTGATCAAGCACTTGAGATGTTGGACGAGCTCGAATAGGTCGAGTTGGAACATTCATCGGCGCTGGAACAAATGGTTTTGGTGGCGGAACAACAACGACAGGCTTGGGAGGAAGAACAGGAGCCAATGGCTTTGGTGGTGCAACTGGAGGATCGATTGCAACAGAAACATCTTTTAATTGAACTTTCGCCTTCACTGGCGAAGTCGTTTGAGTTGTAGTTTCTATCGCAGGAATTTGTGGTTGAAGTGTCGCTGCGCTTGCAGAAGCTGTGACTTCAGATTTTGTTTCTGATTGCGATTGACCAGTTGATGATTCTCCCGCAGCTTTCTTGCGCTTCGGTGCAGCCTTCTGAACACGCTCTCGAATTTGAACAACATCAACACTCGCGGCAGTCTCTGTTCCCGTCCTGGATCCTGAATTTCCAAACCATTGTTTGATTGTCTCTGCCAATCCGAGTGAGATCGATGCTTGCGGCGTCGTCACATCTTCAATGCCTTCGCTCAAGCACTTCGCGATGATGTCTTTTGTATGGATACCGAGTTCTTTCGCAACCAGCGTTAATCGGATTTTCTTGACTGTCTTAGTTGCCACGAGTTACTCCAAGGAAATATGAATAGAGAAACAAACATAAAACGATTCGCACCAAAAGTTCGCCTTTGGTGTGGGGAGACATCACGATTTCGTACTCTCCGATGATCCAAATCCAAGAATGTTGTCTGCCGCCGCTTCGCTGCGCTGATCAGTTGCAAGCGGAACATCTGGTCCGCCGCCAAGCAATGCATCGACCACAGCTCCGTCTTCAGCCCGCAGCCGTTCTGCTGCAGTTCGCTCGAGTTGCATTTCTTCAGCGACGACTTTGGCACGAGCTGCGCAAGCATCAACCACCTTGGTCGCTAATTCCTCAGTCATCCCACAATCGGAGACCAAACTTGTTTCGCCGATTTCTTCAACATCGAAGACGCTGATCATGCCAAGAGCGCCCATGCGATCAAGCATTTCATCCGTTGCGCCTTCAACTGATTTCACAGCGGCCTGCAAAGTCTGCAATCCCTTTTCCAATTCTGGCGGAGTCAAGATGTCGACATCCCACCCAGTCAATCGCGCAGCAAGTCGCACGTTCTGTCCGCGACGACCGATTGCAAGCGACAACTGATCATCGCGAACGATGATCGTCGCTCGACCAAGTTCGAAGCACAGGCTGACTTCTTCAACTTCAGCAGGCTTGAGCGCATTGGAGATCAGCACTTGACTCGACTCATTCCAACGAACAATGTCGATTTTCTCGCCACCAAGTTCGTCGACGATATTTCGAATGCGCGAACCTCGAACGCCGACACAAGCGCCAACAGCATCCACTTTCGTATCGACTGAAGAAACCGCCAATTTCGTGCGGAATCCGGGTTCGCGAGACATCGCTTTAATTTCAATCGTTCGCTCTGCAACTTCTGGAACTTCAGACTCAAAGAGTCGACGAATAAAATCCGGATGCGCACGACTCATCACGATTTTTACCTGACTGCCCGCATCGCGGACATCAAGAAGTATGCAACGAACTCGATCGCCCGCTTGAAATTGCTCGCCCGGAATCTGCTCACTTTTGGGCATAAAACCTTCGGTGCGATCCAACTGCACGATCAATGCATTGCCTTCGTAACGCTGCGCAACGCCTGTAACAAGTTCGCCCTGACGCTTGGAATATTCTTCAAGAAGCGAAACGCGTTCGTTTTCTCGGAATCGCTGAATCATCACCTGCTTGAAAGTTTGCGCTGGAATGCGCCCCAAACTTTCCAGCGGAATAACTTCGCGGGTCTGATCTTCATTATTGCGCCAAAGAGAAATGTTGCCCGCAAGGCGGTCGATCTCACAGCCGAATTCATCTGGATCCTCGGAATTAAAGTGTTTTCGCGCAGCACTGACCATAGCCAGTTCGAGATCTTGAACCAAAAGTTCACGGTCGATATTTCGATCACGGGCAACGGAGTCGAGCAGTCGGATGATGTCATTCATTTGAGATGTCCTTTCGAATTGTCACCGCGAATAAAAAAGGTCATGATCGCCGCGGTAGCGTTCATGACCCGTCCGACTGCGCTCGGTTGGTCAATCAACCCATAAGGGTCTCCGACCAAGCGATCGCCTTTGCCGAAACAAAACGCAGATGGACGCCAAAATGCGTCATAAGCGGTTTCGGACTGCCGATTCGATACGATTCCAAAAAATACGATGAAACAATTTCGTAGACATGGTCGTTCTCATAGCGCAGCTGAACAAAGGACGGACGGGCACCCGTGGAGGCCATCCCCACAGGAAGGTCGATTATAGCGTGACAGATGCTTTTTTTCAAGTCAAACACCTATATGAAGCGACGATTCGCTCATAGGATGCTGAAAATGCGCATGGCAGTTTTCATTTTCTTCGTAGCGATTTGCATTGGAACATCGGCCATGACGCAGAGCGGGGTTCGAGATTCCGCCGATGTAGTCAAAATTCAGGTGATTCCTGCAATGCAAGATGTTGCGCCTGGATCGGATCTCCCCGTTGCAATCGTGCTTGAAATCAGCCCTGGCTGGCACATTTGGACCAACGATCGCCTTGGGAAGGATGATGCGGCAAATGGGATTGCGCAGTTTGATGGCGCTGTCTTCACTTCGATTCAAGCATCAAATGCGTGGGATGTTGTGCGCGCTGCGAGCGCAGTTCAAGCGGAGTGGCTGACGACGAAACCGAATGATCCATTCATCCACGTTCGCGCGCAGTGGCCTGAATTCCACCCAGTGAAAGCCGATGTTGGCGATGGCATTCAAACCTATCCAGTCTTTGAAGGAGAGGCGGTCATCTTCGTTCCCTTTTCAATCGCACCAAATGCGCCACTCGGTCCACAAACGGTTGTTTTCAAAATCGAATTTCAGGCATGCACTGCGACAACTTGCGTTGCTCCTTCGACTGTCGAAGTATCAATGCAAGTTCAAGTCAAAGCCGGTACGGCCAGCAGTGCCCCCCCCGCTGTTTTTTCGCGTTTCGATGCTGAAATTTTTTCGCAGATCCACTCGGGAAATGCTCCTTCGGCGATCATCCAGTTTGATTTCTTCGGCTACAGTTTTTCTGTCGATCCAAATGGAGGCGGATTCTTCCTTGTCTTGTTTATCGCAGCCCTTGGTGGATTGCTGCTCAACTTCACTCCGTGCGTTTTACCTGTGATTCCCCTGAAAATCATGGGACTTTCGCGCATCGCTGGAAATCGAAAACGATGCTTGATCTTGGGCGCTGCACTCTCGATCGGAGTGATCGTCTTCTGGATCTGCTTGGGACTTGCGGTCGCTCTGATCAGTGGTTTCTCGACCGCCAGCCAACTCTTTCAATATCCACTCTTCACGGTCACCGTTGGATTGATCATCGCATTGATGGCTGTGGGAATGTGTGGGTTCTTTTCGATTCAACTTCCACAATCAATCGCAGGCATTGATTTTCGACACGACACGATCGTTGGTTCGATTGGATTCGGAGTCATGACTGCAGTGCTGTCGACTCCTTGCACTGCGCCATTGATGGGTGCCGCCGCAGCATGGGCGGCGACTCAAAATCCATTCGTTGTCTTCTTTGTTTTCGGATCCATCGGATTTGGAATGGCGTTGCCGTATTTCATACTCAGCGCATTTCCCAAACTTGTCAGCCACGTTCCAAAGAGTGGTCCTGCGAGCGATGTCGTGAAACAGACCATGGGACTTCTGCTCTTGGCCGCAGCTGCATATTTCGTCGGTGCCGGCATGGCTGGATTTCTGGTTTCGCCGCCAAATCCTCCCACCAATGACTATTGGTGGATTGTGTCAGCGCTGGGAACAATCGCAGGTCTTTGGTTATGTTGGCGCACGCTGAAACTGACTAAAAGTGCGAAATTCCGTTGCATTTTTGGATCTTTAGGAGTTGCCATTGCACTCTTCAGTGCCACAATCGGATTTCAATTTACCGATGACGGCAAGATCAACTGGGTGTTCTATACACCTGCGCGTCTAGAAAATGTGCTCAAGAGCGGCGATGCAGTCATGATCGATTTCACTGCTGAATGGTGTTTGAATTGTAAAACTCTCGAGAAGACAGTTCTCGAAAGTTCAGCCGTTCTTGCACGACTCAATGCAGGCGGCATTCAATCGGTCAAGGTTGATCTGACAGGAAACAATGTTGAAGGGCGAGCATTGTTGAAGAAGTACGATCGAGTGACGATTCCCCTTCTTGTCATTCTGACTGCTGACGGGCAAGAGATTTTCAAAAGCGACGCATACACCCCTTCCGAAGTTGTGAACGCGATCAACAATGCAACCAGTCAAAAACCATAATCCGCTTTCGAAAACCAATTCATGTCTTTTCGATACACCGTCACTCTGACTTTTACAGACCCTTCGATTGCCGTTGAGTGGTTGGCTTGGATGCGCGATGAGCATGTTGCGCACGTCCTGCAGGCGGGAGCGCAGAGTGCAGAAATCATCAAAATGGACGGGGTTTTCGTTCGTTGCGAGGCAAGATATTCATTTGCTTCCCGTGCAGAATTTGATCGCTATGTTCGCGATCACGCCCCTCGATTGCGTGAAGAAGGGCTTCGTCATTTTCCAACGACACGCGGAATTCAATACGAGCGAAGTTGTGGCGAAGTCATTGTTCGTGCTTGAGTCATTTCAGTTCCAGCATTTCTTTTTCGATCCACGCCCGTCGATCCACAGAAAACTGTCGCAGTGGATCGAACAGATATGTTTCGTTGGATTCGAGCGCAGTTTGGAGTGCAGCGAGTGCGCCAGGACGATCGCCCAACTGCTTCAGTACCTCCGCCAAGCGCAACCAACTTTCAGAGTGTCGTCCATTGATTGCGAGCAGTTTTCGCAGCGCATCCCGAGCTGCTCCCCAAGAGCCACTCGAGATTTCTGCTTCGCGAATCGCAATCGTCGAGATCAATAAGCGTGCGTCGAATTGACTTGACCCGAACTCTTCCACGCTCTGAGCAGATTCGCGCCCATCGCGAAGCCATTTCGCAGCTTCCATTGGAAGCGGATCACACGAAGCGGCTGCTTGCCATTGCTGCGCTGCTCGGATTGCATACGCAGTTCTTCGAGGCCATATTTCAGCTGCTTGCGCAAGAAACTCTCCTGCACTCGCTCGAGATGCAGCGAGTTTCTCGCTCGAATTTTTCTGCGCTCCTTCGTTCAATCGAATTGCTCCTTGCAAAGCGAGTTGGTCTTGCCGAACGACTGCCGGAGAAACTATAAAAACTATTCCAAGTGCAACTGCGAGGAAAATGAATGCAAAACTCGCAAGAACAATGCGAGTTGATCGTATTTCTTTCATGGTGCCGACAGAATCTATTGGCGTTGTGTCGCTCTCGAATGCTGAACGATTCCACCACGCCGATACGCCCAAGACCATCCACGCCCAAAGTGCGCTTCCAGGAAGCCAGAAAACCATGTCGATTTGTCCATGCGTCATGACAACTCCAGCAAGTCCGCACAGTCCAATTGCGACGGCACGATCTGCAGAGGCTTTCCCATTTTCCATGATCTTGACGACAGCCCATGCCGTGACCGATCCTGCGGCAATACCTGCAAATCTCCAAGCAAATCCAATGGAATCTAATGTGGGCGATTCGAAGACAATCGAGATAATCGATGAAAAAACAACCGTCGCAATGGAAAGTTCGATCAATCCATCGACTGGAACCGATCGGAAATCATCATCTTTCATTGCGGAATGATTTGGTACTCGTGGGGCAGAACACCACGCGAGAAAGAGTTGCAATACAACAATTCCAATTCCAGCAAGACCAAATGCGATCATCCAATCTGCGAATGCGCCATGCGCGCTTTCAACTTCTTCAACACAATACACTGGTCGAAATTGCACAAACGAAGATTGGAATCCGGCTGGGCCCACACCAATCCACGGCGCTGACAGAATGGTTTTTACACCACCAACAAGGTAATACCAGCGGAACAGCAGACTTTGTTCGCCCCACTCGAGCCCAATCATTCCGCGCAAAATGATTCCACCAATTGCGATGAGAGGCAATGCGACAAGAAGTGGACGAGTCAAGTGTGTCCAGCGACGGGCCACGACACTCATGACCAATCCCAAAGCCAATGCACCCACTCCGCCTTTGGAACCACTCGCGATAACAAGACCTGCGCAAAGAAATGCGCAGAACCACATCCATGAACGAGCGGCGGCAACTCCGCGCCCAATCGCAACATTTGCCATCAATACTGCGGTCCCAGCTGCAACTGTCGCAAAGACATTTGTAAATCCAAACCAACCCGTTGCTTCATTCTGAAAAAGTCGACGTTCATACGACAATGCTTGCGGCGAATTTGGCAGCCATCCTTGCGACTTCAAAAAAGAATCTTGGTTCTGCATGTAAAACTCAACTGTCGAAATGTGCTCGGTAGTCAACTGCGCAACGCCTCGCACGCACATAACCACCGCAATTCCTGCCAGTGATGCGACGATCATTCGCCGCAAGAAAATTGCGGAGTGTCCATCATTCTGTGCGAGCAATGCCAGAGCGATTGCAATTCCTGCAACCCATGTCGATCCTCGCCACAATTGTTCCGCATCTCTTGCCCCATGAAAAAATGCAATTGCGATTGCAGGCAAGCATGCGATTGCGATCAAGATCCAATTCCAACCGATCGCTCTTTGTGAAAGCATCCGCCGAAGAAGCAGCCACGACGCGCACCCAAATGCCAAAGCATCCAGCCGGAGACTTTCGGCTGGAGTTGCGCCGATAAATTGCGAAGCATCGATTGCGGGATCCATATCGAAGATCGGCAGGGATGAGAAGGCGATCATGACTCTTGTGACAGCGGCGACCACGATTGCGCCAAAGGCAAGTCGATCAACCAGAGGTACTGCATTGCGATTCATCGTCCACTATCGTATAAGAACATATGAATTCGCCTGTCCTTCGCCCGCCCATCACCGTGTACTGCGCCAGCGCACGCGGAATCAACCCAGAGTTTCTCGCTGCTGCACGAATGTTTGGCGAAGCGCTTGGCGAATCGGGGATGAATTTGGTGTATGGCGGCGGCGGAATTGGATTGATGGGTGAAGTGGCTCGAAGCGCGCAAAAATCTGGAGCGCATGTCACTGGCATTATCACAGATCAATTTCTTCACCTCGAACAAGGTTGGACTGGCTGCGACGAAATGATTGTGGTCGATTCGATGCGAGAAAGAAAGCGTCAACTTGAGGAGCGCGGCGCAGGATTCGCAATTTTGGCCGGAGGTCTTGGAACATGGGAAGAGTTTTTCGAAACATTCGTAGGCCGCGTCATCGGGCGACATTCCAAACCAATTGGACTACTCAACACAAATGGATTTGCAGATCCACTTTGGGAACTTGTCAGTCATGGAGTCGATCATGGATTCGTTCGCAGCGCCGCTCGAGAATTGATGTGGATGGAATCGGATCCTCACACACTTGCCAAGCGATTGCATGTCGCGATGACAACTCTCGCTGCAGAAGTTCACGACCCGAAGATTTTTCTTCCAATGCACGGACCGGAAGTATGAACGGAAAACAAGTATGAACGGAAAACAAGAATGAAGAGCGAACATTCACTTCCAATGCAAGTTGGCATGATCGCAGGCAGTGGGTTGCTTCCGATCTTGGTTGCAGACGGAATTCGCGCCACGGGTCGAAAAGTGGTTTGTATAGGTCTTCGAGACCAATTTGACCCTGCCCTTCCAGGTCACTGCGACGTCTTTTCTACTGCTGGCGTGCTGCAAATCGGTAAATGGATCCGAGTTCTCCGGCGGGCAAAAATTGAAGAAACGGTCATGGTGGGTCGTGTCGGCAAGGCGAGGATGTACGAGCCTTTTCGACTTCTTCGCCAATTGCCCGATCTTCGGGCGGCTCTGCTTTACTATCGTCGGCTGAGGTTCGATCGACGAAGTCACGTGCTGCTCAGCGCGGTCGCCGATGAACTTGCAACAAGCGGAGTACGACTCATCGATTCGACCACATACATACCCGAACATCTGGCAACGATTGGCTTGATGGGAAAAGTGAAATTGTCTGCCGTGCAACAACGCGATGTCGAATTTGCATGGCCGATGTTGCGTTCGATTGCAAATCTTGGAGTTGGTCAAGCGATCACTGTGCGTGAATGCGATGTCATCGCCGTTGAAGCAATGGAAGGAACGGATGCAATGATCGATCGATCTGCGCAACTTTGCAGAACTGGCGGATGGGCTTTATTGAAAACTGCACATGATTCCCACGACATGCGAGCGGATGTTCCAACCGTTGGTGTTCCAACTCTCGAAAGGCTTGCGAATGCTGGAGGTCGAATGCTTGTGCTTGGTGCGGGGAGAGTCATCATGCTTGAAAAACCTCGAATGATCGAAGTTGCCGACCGACTGGGCATCGCCCTTCTTGGGGTGTGAATCTGAGAGAGAATTCTTGGAATATGTCTCCCGAGCTGGAATGAAAATGGCCCATGCGCTTGCTGCGTTTCGGCTTGACGTGACTGGGCTGGAATGTGCTGATTTTGGCTGCAATGCTGGCGGTTTTACGGATTGCTTGTTGAAACACGGCGCCAAAAAAGTGATTGCCGTTGACACAGGCTATGGCATGCTCGATTGGAAACTTCGCAATGATCCTCGCGTAGATGTTCGCGAGAGAACGAATGTGCTTTATTCTGCCGTTCCTCCAGATGGGGTCGATGTTGTCGTGCTCGATATGGCGTGGACTCGACAACGACATTCCATTCCAATCGCAGTTCGTTGGTTGCGCCCGACTGGCTACATCGTGGCGCTGATCAAACCCCACTATGAGTCGCAAGGAGATGAACGCAAAGCGCTTGTCAAAGGCTGTCTTCCCGCACACATCGCAACGGATGTGGTTCGGCGAGTGCTGGCAGAAATGTCTGAATTTGGCGTGCAAGTGATCGACGATTGCCCAAGTCCACTCGAAGGGAGCGGTGGAAACAGCGAGCATTTGGCGCTTCTTCGGCTGTCAAACAAGAGTGCGAATGAGTGATCGAAAACATTTGAAAATTCTCTGGATTTGGACTGGAAAATGAGACGTCAAAGCGAGCGAACTTCGCCAAAAAATGATATGATTTCCACTTCGCCGTGACCGCTGTTCCTCCCGCCAATCCAGATCCAAATTCGACGCTCGGTCAAGTGATCGACAAGACGATCGACCGTGAATTGCACGAGTCATATCTCGTCTACGCAATGAGCACGATTATGGATCGTGCGCTTCCAGATGTTCGAGATGGACTCAAGCCATCGCAGCGACGCATTCTTGTTGCGATGCACGATTTGAATCTTTCGCCTGGTCGAAAACAAATCAAATGCGCCAAGATTTGCGGCGACACAAGCGGAAATTATCACCCGCACGGCGAGTCAGTCATTTATCCAACGCTCGTGAATCTCGGTCAGTCGTGGAAGACGCGCGCACTGCTCATCGACAAGCAAGGGAACTTCGGATCTATTGATGGCGATCCACCCGCAGCGATGCGATACACCGAAGCCCGAATGACTGGCGTCGCAGTTGCGATGCTGGAAGATCTCGACAAAGAAACAGTTGATTTCAAGCCGAATTATGACGACCGATTGATGGAACCGATGGTTCTTCCAGGCAAGTTTCCAAATCTGCTTGTGAACGGTTCATCGGGAATTGCTGTTGGTATGGCGAGTGCAATGCCTCCGCACAATCTTCGCGAAATTGCACGCGCGATTGTTGCCACGATCGACAATCCAGAGATTGGTTTGGAGGGTCTGCTTGCTCTTGTGCCTGGTCCAGATTTTCCAACAGGAGGCTCGATCATTGGCCGCCGCGGAATCGCCGAGGCATACGCCACTGGACGCGGAAGGTTGACTGTGCGTGGTCGTGTTCGTCATGAGACGAAAGATGGACGCAACATGATCATCATCGAAGAGATTCCATATCAGGTGGTGCAGAGCATTCTCATCGAACGAATTGTCGATGCCAAGAAAGATGATCGAATCCCAGACATCGTCGATGTGCGAAATCACTCGGGACGCGATGCGCAAACGAGAATTTTGGTTGTGCTTCGCAAAGGCGCAGATCCTGCTGTTGTCGAACGCCAACTGTTCGAATTCACGCCACTGCAAACGACATACAGCATCATGAATATTGCGCTGGTGAATGGCCAGCCTCGAACGCTCCCCTTGCGCAATCTGATTTCGTGTTACATCGACCATCGCTGCAATGTCATTCGTCGCCGCACGGAATTTCAACTTCGCCAAGCGCGACAGCAAGCGCATCGTCTCGAAGGACTTGTGTATGCCGTGTGCGACATCGATGCAGTGATTGCGATCATCCGAGCATCACGAACGCGTGAAGAAGCGATCCAGACCCTGATGGAACGCGCGTTTCGCATCGCAGAAAATCATCCCAGCGCACACTTGGTTCCAGAACGCATTGCACGTGCAAGCCGAGTCGGCGCAGGCATCAAATTGACCCGCGTTCAAGCAGATGCAATCGGCGCGCTGCGACTGATTCAGTTGGTTGGATTGGAAGTCGAAAAACTCGCGAGCGAATTCGCTGCACTTTTAATCGAAATCGACGGATATGAAAAACTTCTTGGAGATCAAGCGCTCGTCTTGAAAATCGTTCGCCAAGATGTGATCGATATCTCCGAAAAATTTAGCGATGAGCGCCGAACAACCATCGAGGCAGATGAGGCGGGCGATTTCGACCTAGCCGAACTCATCCAAGAGCATGATGTTGCTGTCACAGTCAGCCACGAAGGATTTGTGAAGCGTCTTGCAGTCGACACATTCCGTACGCAAGGTCGCGGAGGAGTTGGCGTTCGCGGATCCGACGCAAAAGATGGCGATTACATCGAACGAGTCTTTATCGCCAGCACGCACGACGATCTTCTCTGCTTCACCAATACTGGTCGTGTGTATCAAATCAAAGTCTGGCAGATTCCAGAAATGTCCCGAACTGCCAAGGGACGTGCGATCAATAGCGTGGTCGAATTGAAAGACGGCGAAAGAATGGTCGCCTATCTCCCGATCAAGGACTTCGAACAAAGCGAAGATTATCTTTTCTTCGCTTCAGCAAACGGCCGCGTGAAGCGATCATCTCTAAAGGATTTCCGCAATGTGAATCGCAGCGGAATTGTTTCCGTGAAACTGAATGAAGGAGATCGACTGGTGAATGTCGTGCTGACACGCGGCAACGATCATGTTCTCTTGGCGACCGCCGAGGGAATGTCGATTCGCTTCGATGAAAATGATGCGCGCGTGATGGGTCGTGCTGCCGCAGGAGTTGCCGGAATCGATCTCGCTGAAAAAGATTTCGTTGTAGGACTTGTTCGCTGCGACGATAAGGCAGCACTCTTCACCTGCACAGAAAATGGCTTTGGCAAACGAACTTCGATGACCGAATATCTCGTCCAGCAGGATGATGGGCAAACGCGCGCGCAATCACGTGCCGGCAAAGGCAGAATCGACATCAAGACCGACGAGCGAAATGGCCGCGTTGTCGCTGTCCATTCAACCCTCGAAGATGACGATTTGATGTTTATTTCACGCGGCGGAATGATTGTTCGTATTCGCGCAAGTGAAGTTCGCTTGGTGGGGCGCAATACGCTTGGCGTCCGAGTCGTCAAGTTGCAAGAAGATGACGCTCTTGTTGGCGCAGCCTGTTTCGAATCTGGCGAGGTTGCAGATACAGAAGCAACCATTCCCCCACCGACCGAGTGATAGGATCACATCATGCCACTAAGTGATTGGTCTGAAAATATTGTCATCGGCGAAATGACCGACGAACCCACTCTCAGCGATGATCTCAAGATGTTGATCGACCGAGCGGAGAAGAAACAACCTGATTTACATATCGTGCTCGATATGCGAGGCGTGACATATCTCAATTCATCCAACATTGCGCAACTCCTTCAACTCCGCAAGACTGTCGTTTCTGCGAAAGGAACCCTCCATCTCTGCGGCGTGAAAGACGCTGTCTGGAGCATCTTGCTGATGACTGGTTTGGATCGACTTTTCAAGTTCACTGACGATGTGCCAACAGCGTTGGCGGCCGCGCAGTTGGGGCTCTAGCGGATTTGCGGACATTAGAGGACTGGCTGAAAACAAATGCGTATTCGCCGAACAGTTCACGAACCACGAATCGAATTGATCCCCCTGATCGACGTGATGATGTTCTTGCTTTCGTTTTTTATCTATTCTCAGGCTCTTGCCGTGCGCATAAGTGTTGTGCCTATGGAATTAAGAAAATTTCAAAGTGCACAAGCTGCAAAGCCAGTGCCCGCTGCGACGATCTCGATCACGCTTGATGGAAAACTTTATTACAACCGAGTTCCCTGCGAATTGTCAGATATTGCTGGCCGCGTCGCAGAATCGAAGTCAGAAGATACCAAGACGGTGGTGTATATCGCCGTTGCAGATGGTCAAGGAACAGTTGACCGTGCGCCAATTATGCAAAGTGTGTGGGACAAGTTGCGTGGATGCGGACTTCAAGTCAATTTCGTCGGTCGACCAATTGATACTGATGAGAAAAACCCTGCAACTACGCCGACGACACCAACTGCGCCTACTGCGCCAACGACCAAGCCGTGACTGAAGCGCGCCAACAAAACGCACCACTCTATTTTGGAGCTGTCATTGCATTGATTCTTCATTTGTTGGTTGCAATTCCCGTCCTCAGCGGCGCGTGGGGAGTCGGTGGGGATAGCCCCCTTCATTCTTCGCTCGACGGAAAGAGCGAGAGCGAAAAACGACAACGAGAAAGACTTGAAGAAGCGCTCAGAAAAGCAAAGGAAGTTCAACCAGAAGATGAGAATGAAGTCATTCCAGGATTGGATAATGGCTCCGACCAAGGCATGGTTTGGATTGGATACGACGAATATAAGGAACAACTTGCGCAACACGCGGAAGTCGAGCAGGCTGCATTTACCGACAAGGAAGTTGCTGGTGGTGGCGCACTTGCTCAGGGTGATTTGAAGCAACTTCCTGCAGACGCTCCTGGGCAACAAGCTGAGGCGTCGCAACCCACTGTTCCACCACCCACTGCTCAAAATTCGCCACCAACTCCACCAACTCCTGCAACTCCGCAAACAATTGCGACACCACAAACCCCCGAGACTCCGCAGTCACCCACAACGCCACCAACTCCCGCGGAGTCGAAACCAATTGAAGCTGTGCGAGCAGTGAGTCCAGTTGAAACTCCCCAACCAAGTGATATGAAAGGTGTCGCTCCGATGCCAGTTGAAACGGTGACTCTTCCGACTGCGCCCATTGGTCCCGATCCAAATCTGCCGCCTGCGATTGAGCGAGCAGAAATCAAGCCAGATCCATCGAAGGAAGCACCACCAACTGCAGAAGTGCAACCGATGAATACTCCAGAACCGATCCCGCGTCCTGAAGTTCCAAAAGCGGAACAACCTCCACAAGTTGAGATTCCAACGACTCCAAATTTGAAGCCCCCATCACCGCAAACACCTCCATCGCCACCAACACCGCAGACGCCGCCGAATCCAAATTCTGGCGCGAATGGTGCGACTTCACCAGTCGTATCGCCAGTCACTGGTCCGCCTGGAGCTCCTGGAAAAGGAACTGCGACTGGCGATAAATCTGATCGCGAATCAGATGCGACAAGTATTGTGGATGTCCCTCAATCTTTCTGGCGCACTGGAAAGCCACTTGCACGAAAAGGCCTTGAAATCAAGACTAAAAAGCCAGAGTTGCCAATTCTGACTCGGCTCACCACTTCTCCTGGAAATCCAGTTTGTGAAGTTCTCTTCGGCAAGAATGGCGTGCCAGTCTCTTGCAAAATTCTTCAATCGAGTGGCTATGCAGATATCGATGGACCTGTGACGGATGCGCTGTATCGCTGGCGTGCGAAAGGTTCGCAACTGGAAAAACTTGCGCCTGGAAAAACATTGACATTTCGAATTCGCTTCATTCTGAACTGAGACGCTCGCAGCTCTCTTCTGAGTCAGCGAACTGTGCGAACAAATTGAATCGACTCAAATGTGGATTGTGCAGATTTTTGGCGAATCAAATTCTCGCTGAACCGTGTTTCAGATCAGTCGCGCATCGGCTTGCGTGCCCAGCCGCTGGAAAGTTCTCTCAAAGCAAGTTCCGCAGGCCCTCCGACGGCGCTTGCAATAAAATTTCGCAAACCGGAACGTGTCGGTCGCCGAGGACTGTTTGAGCCCCAAGAGGACTTTCCACGGCTGCTCACTTATGCGATTCTGCGGCTGTTTCCGTGGCTGTGTCAGTCGCGCATCGGCTTGCGTGCCCAGCCGCTGGAAAGTTCTCTCGGGCGAGTTCCGCAGGCCCTCCGACGGCACTTGCAAATAAATTTCGCAAATCTGATCGTGTCGGTCGCCGAGGACTGTTTGAGCCCCGAGAGGACTTTCCACGGCTGCTCACTTATGCGATTCTGCGGCTGTATCCGTTGCTGATTCCGCAGCTGATTCCGCAACTGTCTCAGTCGCGCTTCGATAGCTCACGCTATGTGTGCAATCGCTTCTGCCACGCAGCGAGAGACGCATCATCGGTCAAGTCGTACCAAAGTGGCGTGATCGTGACATTGCGCTCCATGAGCGCCTCAACATCGCTCCCCTGCGCAGTATGAAAAAACTCCATGCCATTTCCACACGGCCAGTAATACGCTCTGCCCTCAGGAGATTCGCGTCGCTCATGCCGATCAACTCCAGCAGATGTATTCATTCGCACCACCCGTAGCGCTGGCATTGCGGCATCTGCCCTTTCTGTGCGCGGAACATTGATCGAAATCACACGGTGGGCATCAAGCGGATGTTCGATGACTTGATCAATCGCAGTGCGCGCAATTTCTGCCGCACGTTGCCAGTGCGTGTGTGCAGTTTCGCCGATGTGCAGACTGACGGCGATTGCGGGAACTCCAAGAAACGCGGCCTCGATCGCGGCTGCGATCGTTCCTGAATAGATGATGTTGATACCCACATTTGCCCCACTATTCATTCCACTGATGACCAAATCAGGCTTGGAACCAGCGCCAAATCGTTCCGCCCAGATCGTTCGAAGTCCAAGTTTCACGCAGTCTGCAGGCGTTCCATCGATGGAAGTTCCAAACATGTCATCGTTCACTTGAAAATTCCGCGTCATCAACGGACGATGAAAAGTGATGCCATGACTCATTGCAGATTGAACACCCGCTGGTGCAATCACCACAACTTCGCCGAGTGAACGAATCGCCATATACAGAGCGGCGATTCCTGGTGCGGTTATTCCATCATCGTTTGTAAGGAGAATTTTCATAGGTGTGTCAACAGAGTTCAATTGATCAAAGAAAAATATTCAGTTCTATCTTGGTTTCAAAACATATTGTCGCCCGCCCCAGCGCACTGGCTTTCCCGCACGCAAATCCCTTGCAGCTCTCCATTGAATGCGAGTGACCGCGAAGGATCCATAGGCATATGCAAGTGCCGCGATCTGCGGTACGCCAACCAATTCAAAGATGCGTCGAAGCGTGATTTGCTGACAGACAAGCGCAACAAATCCACAAGTCACGCCAGCAATACCCAGCGGTTGATCACCCAAAGCCAACCCTGCAATCCCAGTGGCGATCGTCGCGAGAGCAATGAACATCACCCCTGCTCCGACCACAACGCATTCGAGACCATAGCGAAAAAGTCTCGATGGATTTCGATTGCATGCCTCAATAAAAATCCGTCGCCATCCTTCTCGAAATTGTGCATACGACTCGTACATCCGCACATGCAGCAATTCATCTGCGACAAAGATGCCTGCCTTGCGTCCAAGAAACTGCACGATTCGCCGTGCAAACGCAATGTCTTCCAACAGATCGTCTTTCACTGCCGTATGCCCTCCAGCGGCGTCATACGCCTCGCGAGTGAAGAGCATGAACTGCCCATTGGCGAATGCCCGAGGCTTCTCTTCATCGTTGACCCTTGAAATCGGATAGATCTTCAACAACTGCATGATCGCAACAGGTTGCACGACCGCTTCGAAATTGCTTCGGACGCTGACTTTCGGAAGCGCAGAAAGAAGAGAAAGGTCTCGCTGCAGCAGCAGCGCAACAGAAGCACGCACGAGCGCGGGATCAAATGTTGTATCTGCATCCGTAAAGAGCAAGAGTTCGCCAGTTGCGATTGCGCTGCCACGATTTGCAGCGTTGCATTTGCCCGCCCAATCATCAGGACAATCTTGATTATCAATCAATCGAACAAGTGGTTGTCTTGCACCACCGCCAGAAAGTGCGAGTTCTTTCTCCAATGCTGCGCGCGTTCCATCAGTGCAACGATCAAGCACGAAGATGATCTCGATCGAGCCTCCATAAATCTGCGCAAGCAACGTGCGCAGAAGATCGGGTGCATGAGCTTCTTCGTTATGTGCGGGGATGATGATCGAAACACTTGGCCATGAAGGCATCGTGACCGTCAATCCTTCACGCAAACTTGGACGATTGCGACCATCGCGTTGTACGCGCCAGCGCACCAGTAACCAATATGCGGCGCCTGTAAGCGATAATGCGCTCAAGACCCAAACTGTCACGATCAAAACTGCCATCCGCACAGAGTATCGCTTCGATGCGATGCCATCACAAACAGGCCGCACCGCTACGCTTGTGATGTGAATCAATCGCTTTCCAAATCTCAAGCAGTGCAGTACGACGAATCCTGCACAAAGGACTTCGGCATCACTGCACTTGTCCTGATAACACACGCAGCAGTCGAATGTGCGGCGATCATTCGACATGAATTACTTGGCGATTCTGCCAAAAATGCACCAGACGATTCAACCTTCGTCGTGGCACTATGCGGAGGCGGTAATAATGGAGCAGATGGATATGCAATTATTCGCACTCTGCACAGTCACGGGATCGATGCTGTGGCAATTGAAGTTGCGCCGTGCCTTCGAGGGTCGGATGCGAACATCATGAGAGAATCCGCGCAAAGAATGGGATTAGTCCACCCATGGTCGAATCTCTCAACCATCGTCAAAGGGCAGAATCGAGTCGTGATCGTTGACGCACTCTTTGGTACTGGTCTTTCACGCGCACCAACTGGTCCACTGTTGGATGCGATTCACTGGATCAACGCACGCGCATCCTCAGGAGCTCGGGTCTATGCAATCGATCTTCCAAGCGGATTGGATTGCGATTCTGGCAAGACACTCGGCAGTGCGAAAGATGCTGTCTTCGCCACTCGCACCTTGACGATGGTGGCGAAAAAGAGCTGTTTTTCAGCAGATTCGGCTCAGGCGTACCTCGGAACCATCACCGAAATTCCAATCGGTGGTCCGCCGATCACACGGCGAACTCAAATCTTGGAATAATGGAGTGCTTTGTACGCCGCCCTCCTCTCCAACCGCTACCTGACTTCGCGACTCATTCCATTCATTGCAATCGCAGCTGTCGCGATGTGCGTTGCAATGGTTGTGACCGTTGTGTCGGTCATGTCGGGATTCTTGGACATGCTCAAGAATTCTGGGCGGCAAATTGTTGGCGATGTCATTGTTTCTTCTGGCATTGGGGGAATGCCTTACACAGATGAATTTCTCGTTGATCTTAAAGGACTGACAGATGTGCAAGGTGCGACACCGCTGATCGACACGATCGGGCTTCTGCGTATGCCATATCCGCTTGGCAATCAGAAAGAAGTCAACCACGTGCAAGTATGGGCTGTCGATCCGATCTCTCTTGCTACGGTCACCGATTATGCAAATGATCTGTATTGGAAGCCTGCGCAAAATCCGGCTGCAGCAGATGCGATGACTGAAGATGACCCACGAAAAAATTTGACTGACAGCATTCTTACTGATGGCAAGACGCTCGTTCAATCGAAAACGGGGAATCCAGGAATCACACTTGGAATCCATGTTTCAATCGGAAATGAAAGGCAACGAGATGGTTCATATCGACCTCGATATGGATGGTTTATGCCTGGGAATGACGTGACTTTGACTGTTGTTCCAGTTTCCAGCCAAGGAAAAATCGCCGAGCCTCGCGAACAAATCTTCACCGTCTTGAATGAAGTCCAAACGGGAATTTATGAAGTCGACAAGAATCGAATCTATATCCCATTGAAAGAGGGTCAACGCTTGCTGCGCCTCGACGAGGCTCCACTCTACGACCTGAATGCAGAGCCCGATGCGCAAGGTCGATATCCAGTCATTGGAAATACGCCAGCTCGCGTCACGAAAATTCTTGTGCGTGCGAAGCCAAAGGTCACTGCAAATGAACTGCGTTCTCAAATCGAAACTGCGTATGCATCATTTGCCAACCGAATCAAAGCGGACCCAGCTCGAACTGCGTCAATGCCAAACGTTGTCAACATTCTGACTTGGGAACAACAACTGCGCGACTTGATCGCACCTGTGGAAAAAGAACGCGAAATGATGCGCGTACTTTTCTCTTTGATCTATCTCGTTTGCGCCGGATTGATCTTGTCGATCTTCTGGTCAATCGTTGTCGAGAAGACCCGTGACATCGGAATCCTGCGCAGTATCGGTGCATCGAGGTTTGGCGTGATGTGGATTTTTCTGCGATATGGATTGGTCATTGGCATCCTTGGCAGTCTGCTTGGGGTGTTCTTGGCGTGGCTTGTCGTTACAAATATCAACGCAATTCACGAAGCAATCGGCAGCGATGCCCCTCCTGCAATTTGGATCGGATCTTTCGTTCTGACTGCATTCTTCGCAATTGGACTTGCGTACTCCATCTGGCGCGGCAAACTTTTGCCCATCTTGCTTTGGCTGCTTGCAACTCTCGTGATGGGATTGATCGCATCTTTTTTAGCACTGCACCATGGAACTTTGATTTGGGATCCAAGCGTGTATTACTTCACCACTGTTCCAGATCAAGTGGATTGGTGGACCGCATGGACAACTGCCATTGGTGGCGTGGTATTCAGCGTGATCGGCGCTGCCATTCCTGCATCGAAGGCCGCTGATATCGATCCAGTGGAGGCTCTGCGTTATGGATGAGCTCCAAATAAATTCTCACGCGCACTCGGATGCTTTGCACCCGTTGCTCGAAGCGCGTGGCGTGCGAAAGACTTATTCATTTGGCTCAGTGCCAGTAGAAGTTCTCAACGGTGTGGATCTCGCGGTTCAACCTGGAGAATGGGTTGCAGTACTTGGATCATCAGGCTCTGGCAAGAGCACGCTTATGCATCTCTTGGGAGGGCTCGATCGCCCAGATAAAAACGGAGGAGAAATTCTCTTCGATGGCAAGCATATTTCTGTCACGCACGGCAAGCGCTTGGATCGTTACCGAAATCTCGACATCGGATTCGTCTTTCAGTTTTATCATTTGCTGCCAGAACTTTCGGTCTTTGAAAACGCGATGCTGCCAGGAATGGTCGGAAGTTGGATGACCAACCGTAGTGAAGCGCGAGAGTCTGCGGGCAAATTGCTCGATTCATTTGGCCTTTCCCATCGCCTTGTTCATCGACCTGGGCAACTTTCGGGCGGAGAACGTCAACGAGTTGCAATCGCACGAGCGCTGGTGAATTCTCCGCGCGTGTTGCTCGCTGATGAGCCAACTGGAAATCTTGACACAAAGACTGGCGAAGGGATTCTTGATCTACTTGCGCAGCGACACGCAAACGGATTGACATTGATTATGGTCACTCACGATCCTGCTGTGGCAGCACGCGCAACCCGCATCGTCAAACTCGCCAACGGGCGGGTCGTCGAGGATGCCTAAAGCGTCTTACATTTGAAGCCCAACCAGTGACTGGAAATGTTGTAATTATCGGACTATTATTGAAATCCTCATAACATCCCACGTTTCAAATGCCTGCCGAGCCTCTCTTTGCCCATGTAAAGCGATTTTTCCCCCAGCAAGAATCTATGTCGAATAAAAATTGGTCATTTCATTTGAGTGTCGGACATTCGTATCCGATTCTTTCAACAGTGGCACGCTGAATGCTCTAGGGTTGTGAACGGCTTCCCCGCCGGCTTCGTACGATTCAGATCCACTTAAGGAGGTTTTCATGTTTGAACGTTTAACCGACCGCGCACGAAAAGTCATGGCTCTTGCAAATCAAGAGGCTCAACGATTTAATCACGAGTACATCGGTACCGAGCACATTCTGCTTGGGCTGGTGAAAGAGGCATCTGGCGTTGGAGCCAATGTCTTGAAAAATCTCGGCATCGACCTGCGCAAGGTTCGCCTTGAAGTGGAAAAGCTCGTCAAGAGCGGACCTGAAATGGTCACGATGGGAAAGTTGCCACAGACTCCGCGTGCGAAAAAAGTTCTCGAGTACGCAATCGAGGAAGCGCGCAATCTCAATCACAATTATGTTGGAACCGAGCATCTCTTGCTTGGACTTCTTCGTGAACAGGATGGCGTTGCTGCACAAGTGCTCGTCAATCTTGGTTTAAAATTGGAAGAAGTTCGCGAAGAAGTTCTCAACTTGCTCGGCGCAGGTGGCGACCCAGAAGAAGAACAACCACAGAATCCTTCAGAAGCTCAAGGCGAACAATCACCTGGCGCTGAGCGTGAAGGTGGACCTCGACGAACCGCCAAGAGCAAGACACCTGCTTTGGATTCATTCGGACGCGACTTGACGGAATTGGCACGCAACAACGAACTCGATCCTGTCATTGGTCGTCATGCTGAAATCGAAAGATTGATTCAGATTCTCTGCCGCCGCACAAAGAACAATCCAGTTCTTTTGGGTGAAGCAGGTGTCGGAAAGACCGCAATTGTCGAAGGTCTTGCACAAGCGATCGTCAATCAAGATGTTCCTGACTTGCTCTATGACAAGCGACTTGTTGTGCTCGATCTTGCTTCGATGGTTGCAGGGACGAAGTACCGTGGACAATTTGAAGAACGCATCAAGGCCGTTATGAACGAAGTTCGACGCGCCAAGAATGTCATCCTCTTTATTGATGAACTGCACACGCTCGTCGGCGCTGGTGGAGCTGAAGGCGCAATCGATGCGTCCAATGTTCTCAAGCCTGCTCTCTCGCGCGGTGAAATCCAGTGCGTGGGCGCGACAACTTTCGATGAATACCGCAAGTACATCGAGAAGGATGCAGCACTCGAACGACGATTCCAGTCAATCGCAGTCGAACCACCAAATGCTGTGCAGACGATTGAAATTCTCAAGGGACTGCGAGATCGATATGCGGCGCATCACCGTGTGAAATACACCGACGATGCTCTGCGCAGTGCTGTGGAATTGTCCGCTCGTTACATCACAGGTCGTGTGCAACCAGACAAGTCGATCGACGTGATCGACGAAGCTGGCGCACGCTTGCGATTGAAGAGTATGACCAAGCCACCGGACTTAACCGAACTCGAAGAGAAAGTCGAACGCCTTGCAATTGAGAAGGACGACGCAGTCAAAGGCGCTGATTATGAGAAGGCGGCTGAACTGCGTGATCAAGCGGAAAAACTGCGCAAAGAAAAGGAAAAAGTCCAACAGACTTGGCGCGACCGGATGAACGAAACCGAAGCGGTTGTTGACGAAGAAGTCATCCGCGAAGTTGTCGCAAAGATGACGGGCGTTCCATTGACTCGTATGGCCAAGGGCGAATCCGAGCGACTACTTCAACTCGAAACTGAACTGCACCGAAAGGTTGTCAGTCAGGACGAAGCAGTCAAGGCCGTCTCGCGTGCGATCCGCAAGGCTCGTGCAGGACTGAAGGACCCGAAGCGTCCGATGGGCTCATTCTTGTTCGTCGGTCCATCTGGAGTTGGCAAGACTTTGTTGGCAAAGACAATCGCAGAATTTATGTTCGGCGATCCAGAAGCGATGATCTATCTCGACATGAGCGAGTACATGGAAAAGCACACAGTCTCGCGACTCGTGGGCGCACCTCCTGGATATGTGGGCTACGAAGAAGGCGGTCAATTGACCGAAAAGATTCGTCGCCGACCATATTCAGTCGTTCTACTCGATGAAGTCGAGAAGGCGCATCCCGATGTGTTCAACATGCTCTTACAGATCATGGAAGAAGGAAGGTTGACCGATTCATTCGGCCGACAAGTCGACTTCAAGAATGCGATCGTGATCATGACATCGAACATTGGCGCAGACTTGATCAAAGGTGGTTCTTCTTTCGGATTCACCAAGCGAGCCGAGGTTCAAGATTATGAACGCATGAAGAAAGCACTTCTGGCAGAATCTGAAAAGTTCTTCCGACCAGAATTCATCAATCGACTCGACGAAACCATCGTCTTCCGTCCGCTCATCAAGGAAGATTTAGTTCAGATCATCGATATCGAATTGTCAAAGGTTTGCGAACGATTGACCGAGCGCCAAATGTCTCTCGAACTTGATCAGCCTGCGAAGGACTTCTTGATTGACAAGGGATACAACCCAGACTTCGGCGCGAGACCTTTGCGCCGAGCGATTGGCTCATATATCGAAGATCCATTGGCGGAAGCTCTTCTCTCGGGAGAGTTCAAACCCGGCGATACGATCAAGGGAACACGCACTGAAGGCAAGGATCATCTGACATTTGTAATCACTTCTTCAACGGGAACACCGTCAGCAACTGCAGTACCAACTGCAGAACCTGAACTGCCTCCTGCCACTGCCTGATCTCATCGAGACCCTGCTTGTTTTTCTCACTCCTGACTGAAAGGTCGGGAGTTTTTTTTCGTGCGATTCACTCTGTAGTATTTAAGTTGTATGACAATGCGAGTCATCATTATGCGGTCGATGCTTTTGCTGCTCTTTGTGGCATGCGCGACCGCAATTCTTTCTATCTTTGCCACCTTCCAAAATGACATTGGTTCGCGACTTGTTGGATCAAGCGTGCTCCTTGCAATTGGATGCGGAATTCTTCTACCTATCACCCCAAAAACCGATACACAGCGACTGACACCTCTGGGACTTACTTGGATCTGCGTCGTCGCTTTTGAAGTGATTGGAGGATTGGCACTGATCTGGGGGGACCTACTGTTCTTAGGCAACACTTGGTTTCGCAGTGAGGGTCTTGCTCTCTCAATGTTTATCATCTTTTGGGGCATTTTTGTCACAGCGATTCCACTGCGACAAATTGAAAATACAAGAGGACCCCTGCTGAGAATTGCCAAATTTACGGTCGTGCTGATATGGCTGCTTACGATCGTGATCGCGATCGCAGCCGCACTCCTCTCTTCCGGTCGCTTCCCCGACAAACTCATGGGGTCGTGGCTCACTCTGCTTTGTGGAATCATCGTCGCTCTGTGTTGTATCTGTGGGTTGATTCCTGGAATTGCACTTTGGAGAAAAGCTCTTGCGCTCATTGGTCTCATCGCAACGAGTGTCGCAATCGCATGCTGGATGTATTTTGTCCTATCGGACTTCGCTAAAAATACATTGCTTCTTCAGTTCGCCTTTTTAACAAGTGGAATTGCCGCGGGTCTTGGCATTTTGTCGATCGGGCCGGCTTTGCCTTTAGGACGCGTTGAATCTCGTTTGCTCCCTTGGATCACAATCGTCACAATAATTGCTGGGTGGTGTGCTGCAAGTATGGCTAGTGCTCCCAGTCAATTCTATGGACAGCTTCTTTCAGCAACATTGGTCTTGGATGGATGTTTAGGATTAACAGTGGTTATTTTTTATGTGATTGGTCGGCGAGCTGGATTCAAAGAATGGATTGTCACAGGTGCAAGTATTGAGTGCCCGCGCTGCGGGAAGAAATCAAAATTTGCCATCGGCGAGCATCCCTGCTCACGGTGCGGATTTCAAGTTCTCATTGCATTTCGCGATATCAAATGTGCACGGTGCCAACAGGATGTGCGGCATATTCCCGCAGGAAACCCTTGCCCAGAATGTGGGCTTGCCGTCGAGAATTCTGCAGCGAATTATTTGCTTGCTGGTGCGACTGGAACCGAAGCGCCTTCCGCCTGACTTTCATCTGGCGCCCAACGAGCGATCAGCGCATTAACGGCAGTAATGAGTTCATCGCGATTTGCAAGAACTTTCGGCGCAGAAGCTTCTACTTTGACTGCACTCGCTGCAACAATTCCAGCACGATCTGCTTCTTTTAACTCACTCTGCAAAGTGTTTGCGTCAACACTCTCTGGAAGTTTTGGAGATCCAAACCAAACGCGTAATCCTTGCGTTGTGCGATCTGCCCCGCTTTGCGGCTGGGCAGTCGATGGGATGAAACAGACTCGATAACCAGAAATGAATCCGTGGTTAAACCACTCAACAGACTCGATCCAAACTACACCTTCTGCGCTTATTCCACTTGCAAGCAAGAGTGGTTCTGCAAGAGCACGCGGAGCAAGAATGCTTGAATCACCTCGAATCACCATCAACCATCCTGATGAAACTTGTGGATGCTCACTTCGAAAGTCAGTCGCATATGAATCTTTGATCGTGACGGGTTGTAGAGAAATGATTGTCGGCACAGTATTGATCGATGGCGTGACAGGAAGCGCCGGCAGCGCTGGACCAGGATTATTCTGGGCTGGATTCTGGACTGGATTGGCTGCCTGTGCGAATGCGATCGTGCTTGTAGCAGCAATGCTGCATGCAATCACATTTGCGATAAAAAAGTTGTTCAATTTGTTTGATGCCATAGTTTGGTTTTTCATTTGGAGAATTCCGATGATCATTCTTTCGTGAATTGGAGGTCGTCTAAGATGAATCGGCCTGTCGCAGATCCTGCAGTCCCACCAACTTCAATCCGAATTGCGACGATCTGCGCAAGATTGATTCCAGATCCGCCACTTTGAAAATCGCGCAAACGAAGCCGAATTGTGCGCAATTCATTCTGCCATCCTGTGCCCGTTCCGTCGCCTGTGCGCTGATAGGGGCGGTTGACCGCCTCGCCTTGTGCCGAAGACGAAACGCGAACTTCGAACCCTGCCGCATCGCGCAAGACAATGCTGAATGTTGCACCTCCGTTGAGTGTCACAGTATTGGGGTGACGCGTTCCTTGGCCAACACGAACTTCGATGAAATCCATTGCGCTCACATCACCCAATGAAACAGGAATCGCCCATTCCATATTCTGCGCAGAGTTCCAATCCCATGCAACCATTCGTTGTGTATCGCTCGCTGTCGTTCGAGTACTACCGTTATGAGGATTTCCCGTGCTCCAGGTGAATGTTCCATCGGTTTCACGCGCGAGTGCTTCAGAAATATTTGAGACAGTCGAAACGACTGCGCCTCCACAACTCGAGAGGGTTGTCGAAGTTTGAGTCTGAAAGGTATCAATCGACATCACACTTGCAGAAGGAGCAGGAACCAGTTCTTTGACAAGGGTTGTGGTTGTCGCAACTCCAGTTGGTCGAAGGGTGGAACTCGGTCGCCACATAAATTCTTTCATCGCAGTTTCGCCTTCGATGTGATATTTGATCCCAGTTAAGATGAATGCCTTGGCAACCGCTTGTGCGCCAGCGTTCAAAATCGCAGTTCCAGTCGGCCCCACAAAGTCGTTCGTACCGCAACAATTGAAGTCATTGTGATCTGCGCCGTGCACATAGACCGTATTGCGAAATCCAACACTTCTCTCGGCAAGATCGAACGACCATGCGATGCTATTCGTCGGTGTTCCACTGACATCGCCGTCGGCGGCTCCCCAGAGAAGCATAAAATTCGCAGCATGAGGATTGGAAGAATTGACACCCAAGAAATCCGTGGGAGAGATTGGGCATAGAAACTTGATATTGCTCAATACATATCCAGTTGGTATGTAAGTCCCATCGAAAATCCGGTCATATCCACGCACGATCCCTTCACCGCCACGACTGTGGCCAATCCAGGAGATGCGCGATGGGTCAATCTTTCCATTGATTGCACCACTTGCAACCGTGGCTTGTTGCGCAATAATCGCATTGGTGTGTTGCAATGTCGTCGTCGAAGATGTCTCGATACCAGGCACCGTATTGTTCTGATGGCTGATGACGATGTATCCCCAACTCGCCAGATGAGCCCCGAGATAGTCATACCACGTGTATTGATGACCATTGCCATGTGAAATCACAACCAGCGGACATGGAGCCATCGAAGCGACATTTGTTGGATACCACAGTCGTGCAAGAGTGAATCCCGCAGTCGCGCCGACAGCGGTGTAACTGCTCAGAGTGGTTACTGCGAGAGGTCCAGTTGCAGTTGGATCGCGCGAGATCCAAAGACCAGCACGATCGTCGCCGCCATCGATCAAATCACCAAGCGAAAACCGACCATTTCGATCGATGTCGATGACAAGGTCATATCCACGACCGACTGAAAGCCCGCCATCGCCAGAGAGCGTCTGCCCTCCAGTTACTGTAAATCGATTTGTTGAGATTCCCCCACTTGCAAAGGTGATCGGTTGCGCGGCACCCCGAACATCCGTGAGCAAATCATTCGCAGC
>CAMBWI010000017.1 GCA_945871445.1 Singulisphaera sp. GP187
GGGCGGAATCGTAGAGACCGGGATTCGCATTGAAATACAAATCGAAGTCCAAGCCGATCTGTTCGAACCACTGCACTTCAACTGCGATGAGGCGAGATTCAATATTGATTTGAATTGCTCGAACCGCTCGAAGCTGAGCGAGAAGATTCTTGATGTCTCGGTGTGTCTTTGGAGTCGCAGTCACAATGAGATTTCCGCTTAAATCATCTAACCGACTCTCAGACAAAGACCCCGCATCCCACAAAGCTTCTGGAACAAGATATTTAATAAGTTCCTTCAGGCGAGTAAGCGTTTGTTCACGTTCGTCCTCAATTCCAGCATCACCACCTGAACCAAAGAGAGACCCACCACCGCCGCCACCACCACCGCCGCCACCGCCACCGCCACCACCGCCGAATCCGCCGCCGCCACCGCCTTGACCGCCGCCACCGCCGCCGCCTTGACCGCCGCCGCCGGCATTGAGCGCAGCGCCAATATTAAAATCAGGAGCGTTATCAAAGTAAGGAACTTGATAAAGCAGATCACGAATGTCATAGACAATTGTGACTCTGCGAAGAGCGAGTTCTGTCGCAGATGCGATAACGATCATCCCATTTTCGACCATCCAGTCTGGGCGATTGTCTGCGCCATCACGGCTTGCCGAGGCTCCGTCGTCTTCGGTTGATCTCAAAACCATATCTAAAGCCATTGCCCAAGAAATCGGGGCGGGCATCGTTAGATTGACGGTTGAATCTTTATCGAGAGCTGGATCGGAAGCGCGCAATGATTTGTAGTCAACATAAAAAGGAAGTTTTGTTTCCGTCTGAAAGAACTCGATCACCGAACTAAATGGAGAGTCTGGGAAATCAATGCGAGACTTTTTCTGCATCAAAGCTAATGCTTTTTGATCCACATCTGAATCTCGGAATCCAGATGCGGCATACGCACCCTCTCTTCGTACTGAAAGGGCAGGCCAATCCTCTGGGTATGTCATTTCAGCGTCAAGGCTGCGTGGTCCAGGGCCACTGAGATTAATTCTTGGAGGAACAAATGAACTTTGAGCATCAACTGAAAATTCCGAAAACGCAAAAGATCGACTTCGTTGCAGCTCGGAATATCTTCGGTACAAGATTCCAGACTCAAGGACATCGCGCATTGCGAGGGCGGAAGGATTCGTCGGATCAACAAACAGGATTTCCTCAACAACTTCGAGCGCTTCCCTATATTTCAACTCTGACTGAAGCTGGCGCACACGCAGCATGTCTTCGTTAATAGTCCGTTGGCGCTGCTCGAGCTCCTGACGATTCTGAATTACAACCGCTTGTTTTACATCTTGTCCGCTCGTCGCCTTAGCAGCTTCCGCATTCGCGGTCTTCCCCACAGAGATTTTTACCAACTCTGCCTCAACGCTAGACATTCGCGCATCAAAGTCGGCTGGACTAAATAAAGCCTTATTCCTCTGGAGCGCCAACTTTGCTTGGGTTGCAATCCGCTCAGCACCGGCATAATCACCTTTGCTAAAAGCGCTATCCGAACGAAGGAGCGCGTTATCAAATTCGACCTGCGCCTGCTCACGTTCAACCGCTACATCGCCAGCGACTTTATCAATCGATGAACCTTGATTCATTGCAGCCTGAGCATCAGATAATCCCTTTGTTGCTTCTGCATCGCCAGGAACTTGAACAGTGATCGCGGACCACAAGTCTGCTGCCGAAGCCCATTGACTGCGAGCCATCGCTTGACGAGCTTGCGCGCGCAACATGGGAACATTTGCTGCGGCAGATGAATCTGCCGCAGGAACAAATTGATCAGGAGTTGATTCGGATGGCGCGGGTTCCGACTGCGGTGGTTCAGATGCCGGTGGTTCAGATGCCGGTGGTTCCGACTGCGGCTTCGCGCTCAATGCCAACGACATTGAATTCAAAGAAAAGAAAAGTGTGGTAACGACAAGAACTGTTTTTTGAATTTTCATTTAAATTCCGACCATTGAAATTGATGTCTTCTAAAACAAACACATAAGAAACACTGTTGTCCTGAACTGCTGGGACCAACTCTTTCAAATCAACGACTTGTCCGTCGTACATGGGGTGGCAGCCGTGCCTTTGGCGAGTGTCAATCGCCTCGCCTCAAGGCGAAGGGAGAGAGTAAACGGCAATGCCCGCATTCGCAAGCGGGCTGTCGTTATGATCAGACTCGATGTCCAACCCAAACAGCCATTCTTCGCCTGCAATCCACCCCAGCCGACTTGCCCTTGCCGATGGAAGCGTCTTTTCGGGGGTCGGATTCGGTGCGGTTGGAACTGGGATTCTGAATCTTGGCGAAGTTGTTTTCAATACATCTATGAGCGGCTATCAAGAAGCACTCACGGACCCAAGCTATACGGGACAAATCTTGGCGCTGACCGCCACCCAAGTTGGCAATTATGGAATCACCGCAGACGACATTGAAAGCGCAAAACCAACAGTCAGCGGATTTGTCGTTCGAGAACTGAGTCGCATTTGGTCCAACCAGCGTTCTGTCGAAGACTTGTCTGGGTGGCTTGCAAAATTTGGCGTGCCAGGAATTCACGAAATCGACACACGCGCACTCGTTCGAAAATTGCGGAACTCTGGATCAATGAATGGCGTGATGTGCGGCGATGTCACACGAAGCGATGATGAATTGATTGCGCTTGCAAAATCGAGCGCATCAATGGTGGGGCAAGATCTCGCTAGCGCGGTCAGTCCTCGCCAAGCATTGCGATGGAAAGAATCACTCGGAGACTGGGCGCCTCGAACTGAAAGTTGTATGCGTGTTGCTAAAAAAACTTTGACCGTCGTCGCAATTGATTGCGGCGCAAAGAGAAACATTTATCGAAATTTGATCCAGCGAAATTGTCTTGTGCACGCACTACCACACGATGCGACACCCGATGCGATTCGAGCCCTGAAGCCTGACGGATTGTTCATCTCCAACGGTCCTGGCGACCCCGCGGCTGTGGAATCGACAGTGCAAACTTTACGCATAATTGCAGGTGAAATACCCACATTTGGGATTTGCCTTGGGCACCAATTGCTTGCGTTGGCACTGGGAGCGAAGACATACAAATTGAAGTTTGGACACAGAGGATCGAATCAACCTGTGCGGAATCTTCTTTCCGATCGAATTGAAATCACAAGTCAGAATCATGGCTTCTGTGTCGATGAAGAATCACTGCGCAAAGTTGGTGGCGAACCAACACACATCCATCTCAACGACCACACCGTTGCAGGTTTTCGTCATACGGTCAAGCCGATCTTTAGTGTTCAGTATCACCCAGAAGCTTCACCTGGACCACATGATTCCGATTATCTGTTCGACTGCTTTATCGAGTTGATGGAAACTCGCACTCCTCTTTCGGAAGAATCAATGCGAACAGCGCAAACAAGATCCGCACTTCTCGATCGCGGCGAACTTGCGGGGCGATGACCACGACCTCCGACACGACGCGATACGCACGAATCGCAGTCGAGCGCGGAATTGACCGTTATCCAGATGGACTTTTGTATCGCATTCCAAATGCACTCGATGGTGTCAACGGTATTGGGGGTGTCACATTAGGCGACCATGTCACTGTGCCACTTGGTCGTGGTGATTCGCGAGTGCACGGTGTTGTTGTGGGAATTGGTGGCGATGAGTTGCTCGACAAACGCATTGCCACAGACCGCGTGAAATCGATCATTGAAATCGATCACACGAGCGATGCGATGCCTCGTGTTGTTGTTCGTCTTGCTCAGTGGATTTCCTCCTATTACTGCGCTCCAATCGGCGTGACAATCGCCGGAATCACCCCAAGTGCTGTGCGAAAAGGCGTTGGCCGCGTGAAAAAAATTGCCGTGGATATTGCCGCAATACCTGCAATGCCCTCCGCGACAACTTCCGCGACAACTTCCGCGACAACTTCCGCGACAACTTCGATGACAACTTCGATGACAACTTCGACCAAAAGTGCGAAATTGCATCCCAAACGACAAGCCGTTCTAGATGCTATCTCTCGTCGTCCACAATCCCAACGCCCCGTGGACATCGATGAGTTACGCGCCGAATGTTTGCTTGGAACTCGCGCTCCCATCTTGGCGCTCATCAAGAGTGGACATCTGCAAGTCACTCATCGAACTTCTGTGCAAGCGAAATGGCGCGCATCGACCATTGACGAAACGCAAGCACATGAACCAACTGCGGATCAACGAGAAATAATCGAAAGCATTGGAGCAACTCTAAAACAAGGCTTTTCGCAGCATTTGCTGTTCGGCGTGACTGGGTCAGGAAAGACAGAGGTCTATCTTCAACTCGCCGCACGTGTGATCGCGTCTGGACAATCGGTGCTCTACCTTGTTCCCGAAATTTCATTGACTCCACAAACTGGAGGTCGCATCGTTGCGCGACTTCCAAATGATCGAGTGGCAATTCTGCATTCGGGACTGACTGCAGCACAGCGACACGAACAGTGGGTTGTTGCATCGCAGACTGGACCAAAGGTCGTCATCGGTGCACGAAGCGCGGTCTTTGCGCCGATTCCTGATGGTGAACTTGGACTGATCATCGTCGATGAGGAACATGATCAGTCATACAAGCAAGATCAAGCTCCTCGATATCACGGACGCGACGTTGCGATTCGCAGGGCGCAATTGTCCGCATGTCCAATCATTTTGGGCAGCGCGACTCCGAGTTTGGAAAGTTGGTGGAACGCCAAGAAACGTGGAGTTTCGAAGTTGCACCAACTACCAAACCGTGCACCCGGATTGACGACTCCACGCGTAGAAATAGTCGATTTCCGCAAGGAAACAGTGCTTCGCCGCGATCGAAGGGTGCATCTTGTCGGGCCAACTCTCGAAGTCGCACTGCGTCAAGGATTTGCTGCGGGAGGACAAGCGATCATCCTCTTAAATCGTCGGGGATATGCAAATTGGATTGCGTGTCCTGATCAGAATTGTGGATGGATGATGCAGTGCGCGCACTGCGAAGCTGGAATGGTCGTGCATCACGATGTTGCAGAAGGAAAGCCGCTGAAATTTACCCGTTGCCATCACTGCCATGCCGAACAAAAAGTTCCCAATCGTTGCCCACGATGTGCGAAGACGGTCACGATTTTTGGTCTCGGCACGCAACGAGTGGAAGAAGAACTCGAACGCCTTTTTCCAGATCTTGCCGCGCAAGGACGAATCGCACGAGTCGATAGTGATTCGATGACTCAAGCGAGCGACTTTCACGAAACGCTTGGAAAATTTGCGCGCGGCGAAATTCGTCTGTTGCTTGGAACGCAAATGATCACAAAGGGGCTTGATTTTCCAAACGTTCGAGTGGTCGGTGTCATTAGTGCCGATACGGCGCTCAACCTTCCTGACTTTCGTTCAAGTGAACGAACTTTTCAATTGGTTTCTCAAGTCTCTGGTCGATGTGGACGAAGTGCGCAAGCTGGTCGCGCAATCATTCAGACATTTCAGCCCGATGCGGAACCCATTCTCGCTGCGGCGCGTCAAGATTTCGAAGGATTCGCAGAGCGTGAATTGAAAGTGCGTGAGAAATATGGATTGCCACCCGTGCATCGCCTCGCGCGAGTCATTATTCGACATGAACAACAATCCGAAGCGGAGCGTATTGCATCGCAAGTCAGAGGGAAATTGGTTGGAATTCCTGCTGCAAAGTTGGCCATTATTCGCGATCCTGCCCCCTGCCCAATTGCCCGCATCGCAGACCGTTGGCGAATTCAAATCGAGATTCTTGCCCAGACGCCAGCAAATTTGCAACAGCTGCTCGCAGCCGCTCGAACTCTTGAAATTCTGACGCCTGGAGAAATTATGGCAGTTGATGTCGACCCCGTGGCTCTCTTGTAAATCCTTACGAATTCGAATGAATCGATGCTTCGCAAAGAGGCGGTTTTTTCTTTGCTCTGCTACAATTGAAAATCGGCGAGAAGATGCCTTTTCATCGATTATTATAAAACCACATGGAGTATCCCGTGACCAACGAAGGCCACGACAAACCAGAATCCGCACCGCCTGCAAGGCAATCCATTAACGGATGGGATGCCGCATTTGTGGACTCGCTTTTCGCTCAGTGGACTGTTGATCCAGAATCTGTCGATCCAGCGTGGCGACAGTTTTTCGCAGGATTCGAACTCGGACTCGCGCGCCCAGTTCCAGCATCGAAGAGTGCTTCAACTGGTGATGCTCGATCATCCACGACACCCGCAACTTCGAACGACTTGGCCACTTCCCACGATGCGAAAACCCAGTGGAGCGCGCAGGGAAAAGTTGACGTTCTCATTCATCGCTACCGCGAATTTGGACATCTTGCGGCGCAACTTGATCCGTTGGGAACGACTCGACCATTTCCAGATGTTTTGACGCTTGAAAGCGCTGGCTTAGGCGATGAACATTTGGGAATGATGTTCAGCGCGGGCTCTTTGCCGATTGCGTCTCCTGCAATATTGAGCGCCATTGTTGCACAATTAGAGCAAACATATTGCGGTCATTCTGGAGTTGAGTATCAACACATCACCAATCTCGAGCAACGACAGTGGGTTGAACGTCGAATCGAACAAGCGCGCGGGAAACCAGCCTTCACCCCTGAACAACAACGGCACATTCTTCAGCGCCTCGTTGATTCAGATGCTTTCGAGTCGTTCTTGGCGATGCGATATGTCGGCAAGAAGCGTTTTGGTTTGGAAGGCGCTGACACGATCATCCCGATGCTCGATCAATTGATCGAGACCGGCGCAACACTCGGCGCGCGAGAATTCTGTTTCGCATTCGCGCACCGAGGCCGAGTCAACTTGTTGACGAATGTTGTTGGCAAAAAATACGAACAAGTTCTGACTGAATTCGAGGAAACGTGGACCGCAAGTTTCTCTCAAGGCGGCGGTGACGTGAAATATCATCAGGGATACAGCTCAAAGAGAAAAACTGCGGCCGGCTCTGTGCAATTGAGTGCATCGCCCAATGCTTCGCATCTGGAGTTCGTGAACGGAATCGTGCTTGGTCGCACGCGTGCAAAGCAAGATCTTCGCGATGACAGCGATCGACGAGAAGTCATTCCTGTCTTGGTCCACGGCGACTCTTCTTTTCCTGGGCAAGGATCTGTTTCTGAGTGCTTCAACTTTATGAAACTCGGTGGATATGACGTCGGGGGTGCGCTTCATGTGATCATCAATAATCAAGTTGGATTTACGACAAATCCCGAGAACACTTTCGGCGGGCAATACTGCTCAGATTTAGCGAAAGCGTATGATGTTCCCATTTTTCACGTCAACGGCGACGATCCAGAAGCGTGCGTGTGGGCGATGCAAACTGCGACTGAATTCCGTCAAGACTTCGGGCGTGATGCGCTCGTCGAACTCTGGTGCTATCGCAAGAACGGCCATAATGAAACTGACGAGCCTTCATTCACGCAACCGATGCTCTATCGCAGAGTTCGCAATCATGTCCCAGTCGCCAAAACATATAGCGAACGATTGATTTCGCAAGGCGTGATTTCTGCTGAAGATGCGCAAGGGCTGATTCAGAAAATTTACGACCGAATGGACGCGGCGCAAACTGCCGTCAAGGCAAAGCCTGTCTTCCCTGCTGTTGCCGGATTTCAAGGACGCTGGAAGGAATTCGGCAATCCGTATCACAACGAAAAAACTGAAACCGGCGTCGCGCTTGCGACACTTGTCAAGATTTGCTCTGTCATCTCCTCGATTCCAGATCACATCACGCCACATCGAACGATCGCTCGAACGATTGCTGCCCGCATGAACTTCGATACCGATACGAAGATCGACTGGGCAACTGCAGAACTCATGGCGTATGGATCGCTGCTGATAGACGGCTCTACAGTTCGTATCAGCGGGCAAGATGTTGAGCGCGGAACTTTCAGTCATCGACATGCGCTTGTGTTTTGTCAAGACACTGGTGGTCGTTGGAGCCCTCTTGAGAATTTAGGGAAATTTCAAATTTGGAATAGCCCTCTGACAGAAAATGCGGTCGTTGGATTTGAATTGGGATATGCGCAAACAGATCCAAACGCTCTTGTGATCTGGGAAGCACAGTTCGGCGATTTCGCCAATGGCGCACAAGTGATATTCGATCAGTTTCTGACAAGTGGTGAAGTGAAGTGGGATCGCGCTTCTGGACTGGTCCTCTTGCTGCCGCATGGGTATGAAGGACAAGGTCCAGAGCATTCCTCCGCAAGACTTGAGCGATTTCTGCAAATGTCGGCCGGCAATAATTTTGAAGCGGTCTATCCATCGACAACTGCCCAACTTTTCCATGTTCTTCGCAGACAAGTCAAACGCAATTTCCGCAAGCCTTTGGTCGTCATGACTCCCAAGAGCATGCTTCGACTGCCTGCCGCACAAAGTGTCGGGTCTGACTTTGTGCAAGGACATTTTCAGTGTGTCCTTGATGATCCAAATGCGCAGAAGGCGCCGCTGATTTCTCGGGTGTACTTCTGCTCCGGAAAATATTTCCACGAACTTTGTGCGCAACGAGAAATTGTCGGAGATCACAACTGCGCATTCGTGCGCATCGAACAACTTGCCCCGTTTCCCGCCGAAGAGGTTGAAGCGATCTTGAAGAAGTACCGCGACGCAGAGATGCACTGGGTCCAAGAAGAACCACGAAATATGGGCGCGTATCGATTTGTGCAAGCACAGATGATGGACTGCTTTGGGGTCAATCCGAAGTATGTCGGTCGTCCAGATTCTGCGACACCCGCAGTCGGTTCTACCAAGGCGCACGAAAAACAAGCACATACACTCTTTGTGCAAGTCTTTCCTTCGATGTCCACGGATAAACTGGAAAGCACTCCAAAAGAATCTGCGGCCAAATCGAATGATGTTTCTGCAGGCCAAAAGACAGATACTCCAAAAGTCGATCTCGTTGCGCATGAAGGCGAAAATAAAAATAGCAAAACGAAAGAAAGCAAGTCATCAAGTGGGCGCAAACCCGCTACGAACAAAAGATAAGGCGAGGTAATACACATGGTTGAAGTCGTTGTTCCAAGTCCAGGCGAATCCATAACAGAAGTCACTCTTGGAACTTGGCGCAAGAGTGATGGCGATTGGGTGGAGAAGGATGAACTTCTCAATGAAATTGATTCGGACAAGGCCACTTTGGAATTGCTCTCCCCCGCATCTGGCGCGATTCGATTGGTTGCGAAGTCTGGAACAGAGCAAAAAGTCGGAACGCTTGTTGCGAAGATTGATGAAACTGCATCACGACCAGCCGGATCAGTTGCTGCAAAAAATACGAAAGCCACCGCTGTTACCACCGTGACTCCAACGGCAAAAGAGCCCAGCAAGACTGTGGCGAAAGTTTCGATTGATTCTCCAACACGCATTTCTGGAGTTGCGAAAAAGATGGCTGCTGATCGTGGCATTGATGCGGGAGCACTCGAAGGAAGCGGTCCATCAGGACGAGTGATGAAAATTGATATTGAAGGAGCGGCGAAAAGTGGCGGTGCTACAGCGGTAACAATTGCGCACGCATCGAAGGCACTGCCAGGAACTCGAACCATTCGCCGCGAAAAGATGACTCGCCTGCGACAACGAATTGCAGAACGACTTGTCAGTGCGCAACACACGGCGGCGATGCTGACCACTTTCAATGAAGTAGACATGACCGAAGTGATTCGACTTCGTAAAGAACACAAGGCTGATTTCGAAAAAACACACGGCGTTAGTTTGGGATTCATGGGATTCTTTCTTCGCTCTTGTGTCTCTGCTCTGCAGCACTTTCCGCGGGCGAATGCGTATCTCGCTGGCGATGAAATGGAATTCCATGAATATGTAGATGTTGGCGTTGCGGTTGGAACAGAGCGTGGACTTGTGGTGCCCGTGATCCGCAATGCAGAAGCGATGGCGTTGCCAGAAATCGAGAAGACACTCAAATCATTCGCCTTACGGGCGCGTGACGGAAAATTGACAGTCGACGAAATGACTGGTGGAACTTTCACGATCTCGAATGGTGGCGTTTATGGATCGCTGATGTCGACGCCAATCTTGAATCCACCACAATCTGCGATTCTGGGCATGCACACTATTAAGAAAAGAGCGGTCGAAGATCCCCACAATCCAGGACAAATCGCTCTTCGTCCAATGATGTATCTCGCTCTTTCGTACGACCATCGAATCATCGACGGATCAGAAGCTGTTGGTTTCCTCGTTCACGTCAAAGATTGCATCGAAAACCCTGAGCGACTCTTGCTTGATGTGTAACGGTTCTGGCAAATTTCACGGAGAGTGAGTCATGAAAACAAATTTTCCAATGCGAAAAATTCTTTCGGTTTTGATTCTGGGCAGTTGTTCGACACTTCTGGCAATTGGATGTGGCGAAAGCGAAGACAACACAACTGCGACTGGGAAAACAACTGCGGGAACACCTGCAAATCGCGGATACACCCCACCGGTTATCACTGTAGACCTTGTGAAATTTGCAAAAGATTTTGGCGCAGCTTTTCAATTTCAAGCCGACAGTCTTGAGACTATGGCGAGTGGAAAAACACTGAATGCACAGCAGAGCACTGCATACTTTGAAGCTCAAAACAACGCCACAAAGATCGCTGTGGAACTTTCAGACCTTCTACAAAAAAACCATCGTTGGCAACGCGCAACAACAGAAGCACTCGAGGCAAATTCAAAAAAAGGAATCATTGCCCTTTATCATGCAGAGAAGAACTACAAGAAGGCGAAACAATCAGGCTCCGCCGGATCCCTGACTGGTAAATGTCCGGCCAATATCACGAAGTATGTTGCGGACAAAACCCTAATTCTTACTCAGATTCGCGGATTGATGCCATACTCGAAGAGTGAGATGGCACCGCCGAGTACTAAGACCGATGCTAAGACCGATGCCAAAAGCGACGATTCAAAATCCAGCCCGAAAGAACAATCGCCTCAATAAAGGTGGCCACTCAAATCGTGGACTGCTTGGCGTCTTCAACGCACTTATCAACGACTAGTAGATTTGCTGGCGGCAGACTTGCTTCCTGTCGCTTTCGTTGTGCTTGATTTAGGCGAACTAGCAGGAGTCTGTGTTCGAGAACTGGATCGTGACTTCGGATGCGCTGGTAAAGAAGTCGTAGTGGCTGACATTCCGGGCGCATCTGGCGAATATTCCGCTGCGAGATCTTCATCGCCGGTGGCATCGGTAAAAATCAACGCTGCTTCGACACGATCCTTTGCATCAGCAGGCAAATCTTGGCCCGAAGAAAGAATCGCTGCGCGACGACTGGGAATTTGATCGGGCTTGACTCCCAAATACTGCAATGATTCATCGATCACATCTCGCACGACTGGGCCAGCAATCGATCCTCCAAAGTGCCCTTTCTTCTTATCGGGGTCATCAATCACACACAACACAACAATGCGTGGATTTTCGTAAGGCGCGCCTGCAATAAAATTTGCGACATAGCGATCTTCGAAATATCCCTTTCCTTGGCCTGCTGGTTTTGGAAGTTGTGCAGTTCCAGACTTTCCAAACATCCGATAGAGCGCGCTCTGCGCTTTTCGCCCTGTTCCTTCGGTCAAGACACCTTCCATTGCAGATCTTGTTTCGCGTGCAAGATTCGCTGGCATGACTTGTGTTTGAACTGTTGCGAGAACTCTTCCGTCTGAGCCTATCGGCAATGCGATGCGCGGCTGCGGCATCCATCCATCGTTACAGAACGAACTGAATGCGCGGACCATCTGGACTGGCGTCACTCCAATTTCATGCCCCATTGCGACCGAGGTCTGCGTGTATTTCGACCATGCTGACGGCGGAGTGACGAGACCTGTTGTTTCTCCAGGTACTCCAAGATTCGTCAAGCAACCGAATCCAAATCGATTCACAACTTTGTTCTGCATGTCTTCAAAAGACATTCGCTCACCCGCGATAGCCATTCCACTGTTGAGACTTTTCACGAGCACTGTTCGCCATGAAACTGGACCGTAATATTTGACATCACGAATCGCACGGCCAAATGATGTGCGATGTGGGCCAGCGCTTGGCGTCGGAACTTTCGTGTTGATTGAAAAGATCCCAAGTTCTGTGGCGGTTTCCCACACGAATGGTTTGAATGTCGAGCCTGGTTCAAATGGATCGGTCAGGCAACGATTGCGGCCAAGCGCGGGGTCGATGCGACGGGAAGGATCCGTTGTGATTTCCTTCCATCCAGTTCGCGATCGAAGGATGTCGACCATTGCCAAGACATCGCCAGTCTGAGGATCGAATGCAACAAGTCGACCGCCACCTGCGTTGTATTCACGAACCGCTTCAGAAAGACGACGCTCCGCAATGTCTTGAAGTACGACATCGATTGAGAGACGCACATCTGCACCATCATCTGCTGGAACAAATTGACCGTCTTCGATGTGCAGAACATTGCGTTGAACATCGCGCAGAAAAGTCAGCTTCCCATTCTTTGCAGAAAGTTTCGAATCAAAGCTCAGCTCTGCTCCTGAAAGACCCTTTTGCTCAAATCCAACTTTCCCAACGATTGGCGCTGCGACAGAACCTTGTGGATATTCGCGCACAAGTTTCGATTCGATTCCAATTCCTTCGATGTCGAGACCTTTCACTCCATCCAGTTCGAGTTCGGAAAGATCGCCATCAATCACAACATATCGATCATCCGCACGCATTCTCAAAATACCTTCTATATCTGCTGCGGGCCTGCGAAGAACAGTCGAGAGTGACTCTGCGGCATCTGTAAATGGATCGGTGGAAAATGACGCTTGTGGATCGCTCTTCAATCCAAGGCGAATTTTGTCGTTGCCACGTTTCCAAATTGTTGCTGGATCAGCGAAGAGCCGATATCCCACGACACTTGTCGCCAATATTCTGCCTCGACGATCAAGGAGTCGTCCACGCGCTGCAAGTTCGGTCGATGTTGATGTTCTCGATCCCATCGCGGGGATCAACTTTGAGGGCGGGAGCGTTTTCAGTTGAGCTGTGCGTACAAGCGTTGCGCCAAGCGCAACAATCGTCACAATCAAAACACCGCGAGATAATCCGCGGATGCGGGATGAAGCAATCATCCTCCAAGCTCCACGCGTGTCGTGCGATCATCTTCCTGCCCCTGAACGCCTGACGGCAGTTCTTCGATTCGATATGGGATTGCACGCCAACGACGATCAAGTCGCTGTACGGCAGTTCGTATTTCGTCGGGTCTTGTTCGACGCGCGATTTCCGCACGAAGTGACCAGAGAGTTCTTTCTTGTTCGAGCATTCGCCAGTGGGCACGCGAGATGTCGCGCGCAAGTTCGTATCGCTGTTGGCGTTGTACAAGCACGCCACACGCGAGTATTCCAATTCCTAGAACAATTGCTGTAATTTTGGCGAACAACTGAGAAGTTCCGTATCAGATGTCGTAAGGAATTCTCAAAGGCTTGCCAATCTTAAGATCGGATGGTCCCTTCATGCGATCACGATTTGCGTCATAGATCAATTCCCATTTCTTCGATGTTCCAAGTTCACGCGCTGCGATTGCTCCAAGCGTGTCACCTTTCTGTATGACATATTCCCTGGTGGTTGATTGCTCAACTGGTTGAACTTGCTGTTGTAGTTGTTGGTTGGGATCGGTGACCGCAGGCAACTGTTGTGCGGGCACGATTGGTGCCGACGCAACAGCGGGAACTTCACCTCGAAGAACACTCGCTGATGGCAAACGAATTATTGTTCCTTTGCGAAGCTTGGTGGGATTTGAAATTGTGGACTTGTTGAAATCTGCAAGTTCCTTCCAGAGATTTCCATTTCCATATTTCGTCTGGCAGATTTTATAGAGCGTCTCTCCATCTTTGAGTGTGTGCAACTCTGCAGGCACTCCAACAGCGACAGGCTGAGTGACGGATGCTGGAATCAAGCCATTTGGAAGTGCGACCGTATCACCACTTGCAGGCATTTGACCGCCCCCAGCATTCATGCCAGGACGATTGTTGACCTGAATCGTTTGAATTGAAATTGGAGCAGCGGGACGAACTTCGCGAATTGTGTTCGCAGCAAGATCTGCGGGATTGCGCCGCTGCGTTGCGGAAAAATGATCCGAAACAAGAATTCCTACGAAGAGGAGAAGTCCGAATCCGAGTACGACGGCGAGTTTGTGTTCACGTGTCATTGGTGCAACGTCCTTGTTGGCTTTTTGTTGGCTGAAGTGAGAATGTCGAGCGAGAGTGCGAGTGGTTTACTTGTGAGCGATACGACTGACTGTCCGAAGCTTTGCTGATCTTGACCTTGAGTTGTCGGCGATTTCAGAATCACCTGCAATCAACGGCTTTCGATTCACCCTATGAACGAGTCCTTCGTCCGCAAGGCTGACGAATGTTCGCTTTACTTGTCGGTCCTCCAAAGAATGGAAGGAAATCACCGCAACCCGTGCTTCCGATGAAAGCCACCCAACACTCGTGGAGCGGATCGCCGAAGCGATCGACTTCAGAAGATCTTCCAGTGCCTTCAGTTCGTCGTTGACCGCGATCCTGAGAGCCATGAAGGTCCGAGTAGCAGGGTGCAATCTCGAATCACGAGCGCGCGAGCCATATGCCTCGCGCACAAGTCGAGCCAAATGCGCCGTCGTAACAATCGGCGCTTGAGAGCGACTTTGTGCAATTTTCCGTGCAATCAATCTTGCAAATGGATCCTCACCAAGATTGAAAATCAAGTCCGCAATATCGGACTCTCCAAGATCACGAATGATGTCAGCTGCGGAATATGCGGCCGTGCGATCAAGCCGCATATCAAGCAGACCGTCGTTCTGAAATCCGAAACCGCGCTCTGCTTGATCGAGTTGATTGCTTGAGATACCAAGATCCGCCAGCACAATATCTGCGCAAATACCTTGTTTTTTAGCAATTTCCGCAACATTTCGAAAATCACCATGCACTGCTTCGACTTGCGAATCTGGCGCAGCGGCACGAACCGATGATTCGGCATACGCAAGATTGTCTTTGTCGCGATCAAGCAGAAGGATGCGACCGGGATTGATTGCGGCAGCGATCGCACTGGCGTGTCCTCCGCGTCCTGCGGTTGCGTCAATAAAACAATCCCCCTTCTTTGGAGCGACCGACTGCAAGACTTCTGTCAAAAGTACTGGAATATGCCCTGAATCGCAGTCACTCACGCAGGTTGATCCGAATTCGTGGGCGATATCTGCATCGTCAAAGCTCTTGCTTTTGCTGTTTGTAATTCTTGTTCGACGAGCTCCGATTGCGCTCGTTGAATCAATGCAATCTTGACTGCAACCGAAACAACGAACCCAAAGAAAGCGATCCCGATTGAATAGACAACTAATACTCGAGTTTGGGTCAAAAGCAGAACGGCAGCAATTCCAACTCCGATCAAAGTGAAGGCGAGGGTGATGCCATACAGCGCAAAAACTGATCTCTTGACTGAACCAAAGAGTCGCTTGACTTGATGATGAATGTGTTGCACATCTGGAGTGTTCATTGGCACGCCAGCGATCTTGCGACGAATGATTGCCAGAGTCGTATCAGTAATCGGTAATCCAAAGATGATGAAGCCGGCGACGACAAGGCTTGGCGGGCCCTGTTCACCGAACAGAAGAATTGTCGTGACACAGAGATATCCAATCAACAAGCTGCCACAATCTCCCAAGAAAATGACTGCAGGGTTGAAGTTCCAAGGCAAGAAACCAAGCATGGTTCCCAGCAAAGCAAGCGATAATGCGACACGAACTGCAACAAAACTCGTCGTGGGATCTTCGATCAATACAGTGGATGCGAGCAGCAAACTAATTGCAAGAAATCCAGAAGACATAATCGCAGTCGTTCCAGTCAGCAGACCATCAAGACCGTCGATCAAATTCGCTGCATTGCATCCGCCAATGATGACGAATCCTAAGAATGCAGTGCCAACCCAGTAATAGAGCGTTGCGTTGAGAATGACGGTAGAACCCAAATGGAAGAGTTCTTCATTGGGCGCGCCAACGAATGGCTGAAGGAAACCAGTCACTGCGCCGATACCAATATTCGAATACGCCAAAGCGGCTGCAGCTACCAGTTGACCTGCAATCTTCAATCGAGCATCCCATTTCCAAATATCGTCAGCAAGCCCAGTCAACGCAATTGCCGATGCTCCGACAAGAATTGAAATTGGCACTGGCGGAAAATCTCCCGCCTCACTATCAAGCGCAACAGAACTGACAAGCATTGCGGCCATAAAACCGATGAAGACAGCAACTCCGCCGAGGTACGCCACGGGTGACTTGTGGTGTTTTCGAAGTGAATCAGGAGTATCAACGACACCAACGATCAATGCCAAACGACGAACGACTGGTGTTGCGGCGAGAGTGATCAAAAATCCCGCAATGAAAACTGGAGCAAACACATTTAACATTTCCACAGAATCGACGAAGACTTGTTGTACAGGAGCGACTGCTGGGGAAAGCGCGTCGATCTTGGATGTTAAATCTTGAGGCGCCATCGTTTCAGGCAGTTCCTGCTGCAGGTGCCGACTTCGGCGCAGATGATCCATAACCAACCATCACTTGAGCGTTCTTGCGGTAATAGCCGCCAGAGGTTTGCTCTGGGCGATTCAGAATTGCTCCGATGAACCTGCCTTTCTGTGCTGACAACTGTCCAACAAGTCGAGTCACAAGACCTCGTTGGTCACGCATTGCGCGGACAACAAGAACCGATGCGTCGACTCGATTCGCAACAACAATCGCTTCCGCAGCGATTCCCGCTGGGGCAGTATCGAGAAAAGTAACATCGTATTTTTGGCGAGCTATATCCAAGACCTCTGACATCTTGGCAGTGTTGAGGAGTTCGATCATTCGCCCTTGTCCAGCATTGATCACGTCGATGCCATGATGCGAAGTCTGAATCACGCTGCCGAATTCTGCGTTTCCAGAAAGCAAGTCACTGAGTCCAAGAGCATCTTCCGAGACGCCAAAGGCTTGCGCCACTCCGGGCTTTCTAAAATTTGTATCGATGACAAGAACGCTCTTGCCCACAACCTTCACGCTTGATGCGAGATTTGTGATGATTGCGCTGACTCCAGATTCGGGCATCGCACAGAAAATACCGACGATTCCTCCGTCACTTTCTGAGAGTGATTTCAGTAAGTTTGTCGAAGTCTGGCGGAAATTTTCGGCCAAAATTGATTGGGGAGAATCGCGCACCACAAATTCAACCTTGCTTGGGTTTGATTCGTCGTCAGCAAGATCAGGAATGACGCCCAAAATTTTCCCGTTCGCCAAACCAGCAAGTTCGCTGGCGAAGCGGACTCTTTGGTCGAGAAATTCACGAAGGAAAATCAGACCAATTCCAAGCGCCAAAACGACAAACCAAACTCCTGGCAGTACGATCTTCCAATTCGGAAATGCAATTATTCGTGGAGTCAATGCTTTCTGAGCAATTATAACGGGGATCGAATCTTCTCGAGCACGCGCGAGATCAAGTTCGCCAATTGTCTGGGCGATGATTGCGCGTTCTTCTTCCATGCGATCCTGACGATCTTTCATCGCTTCTAGATCTGAAATGCGAGAAGCCAATTCCTCAACTCGCTTCCGTTCAGATTCGAAGTCGGTTGTTTGATTTAATAGAAGGTCTTCGAGACCACCTTGCCGATCGCTGATTGATTTGAATTGACCGCTCAAATCTCGCCTGACAATATCTTCAAGAACGTTCTCTTTTTGAGCAGTTGCCGACAACAATGTCTGTTCTCCCGATCGAACCTCGGGATGCATAGGTCCAAACCGAGCCTTTTTGCTTTGAATGCTGATCGAGATGTCGTTGATGTCACGCAACAACTGCATAAGAGAGGGATCTCCTTCTGCTTTGCGAACATCATCCTGCGACGGTTCGAGTCTGCCCGACAATTTCGCATCGATCTGTCCCCGCTGCGACTTCACCAAACTGAGATCCATTGTGGTTTCAGCGATCAATCTCTGCAGTTCTTGAAGACCCTGCTGTGATTGCTGCGAGTTTTCAGTAAAAGACGGAATGCTCGCATCGATAATAAATCGCCGAATCGCGGACTTCGATGTATCAATCTGTGTATCAAGATCTGCTTGCTTCTTCAGAAACACAGACTTAATTTCAATAAATTTACGACTGCTTTCCGCTTTTAACTCTGAAAGATATGTGTCTGCAATTGTATTGAGCACAATAGGGACATCGCCAGCCACATGAGCCGACCAATACAAAGCGAAAAATTGTGTCCCGCGTGTATGGCCAGAATAAATCTCTTTCACAAGATCGTCAACAGCTTCTTCGGCTTCAAACTGACCATTTTCGTCAAGATAATATTCATGCCACTGTGTCTTGAGGATGTCTCGATTCGCAACTGCATTTAACAAGACGCTGCGCATCACCATTTGCTTCGCTTCGGTTTGGGCAAGTCGAGCAACAGTTTCTTCCTGAGTCGTGGCTTCTCCGAAGATCTGCTTGGCATCGCCCAATTGCGGATTCAATCGCAAGACAACCTGCCCACTCCATATGGGATAAAGATAGAAGGATCCGATAAAGAAAATGCCAGAGAAAAAGACTCCCCCGATCGCCCAAATCATGATCGTCTTCCAATTTTCTCGCAGGATACGAATGGGATCAATCGTGACCGCACGAGTCGGGAGGCGGCTTGGTTGATTCGAAGGTCGCTGGGGGGCCGTGGGCGATGGATTTGTAGTTGGGTTTGGTGGCATTGTGGTTATGTCGAATTAGCCACGGGGCTCTGCTGCGAAAGATTTTGAGGCTTCGTCGATCTCTTTTTGCGCTTCAATATCTGGTCGAAGCGCCTTTGCGCGGTCAAGCGATATTCGCGCTTCGTCTTTACGACCAGCAAGGAATTGGGCTTGTGCGAGATGCGCATACGCCATAGCTGTTGGCTGTGATCGAGCCGAACGCCTCAACAAACTGAGCGCCTCGGGAATTTGTCCGGACTTCATCAAAGCAAAGCCAAGAGTATCCATGAGGTCTGCATTATTTTGATTTATCGCAAATGCTTTGCGCGCTCTTTCGACTGCCTGAGGAACCTTGTTCAGTTCCTTCGCCTCGAGAAACGCCAAGTTATTAATTGCGGCAAGATCATCACTTTGAATGGTCAGCGATTGCTCAAAACACTTTGCAGCCTCTACATAGTTTCCGGCTTTATACTCCGCACCGCCCAAAACTCGATATGCATTAAACTTTTCATTATCGCTTGTGGCGAGTTCGAGAGCTTTTTTCCCATACAATAAAGCTTTTTCAATGGATTCACTATTTGAATCAAGAAATCTCTGCGCAAGCGCACGACAAAGATGTGTGTCGAGTTTGTTGAAACAGGCTTCTAAGACAAACGGCTCAAATTTTTGAGAAGGATCGGGAACAAAAAGACTGCCGACTGCGATCATCCATTGATCAGTCAGCCCGCCCTTGGCGGTCTCGACCAACTTATACATCTCACGCAATTGCACTAAGCCTTGGTTTTTCTGCGCTTGTGTTGTCGCAGTACCTGCGATTGCCGCTGCGCCAATCATTTGAAAAAATGGATTTTGCGGAACAAGCTCTGGAGCAGCTTGTAGTGATTCAAGAATCCCAGCAAAATCTGGCGGGGAATTTATAACTCGCAGCAAGACAGATTGTGTTAATGCATCAGGATTTCTTGTGATCTCAAAAATTCGCTGGTTGTCCTTCGCTGCTTCCAACTTCTGCGATGCTGCGATATGTGTTTCGGCAAGAAGGCGAATCCATGATGGATTCCTTGGCTCCAACTTCAGAATATCTTGTACGGTTTGAATTGCGCCGTCATAATCCCCCGAAGTCAATTGATATGCAACCAAGGCTTTGCGAGCTTCTGACGATCGGGGCATTTGGCCGATGAATTTTCGCACCGTCTGTATCGCAGCAGAAATGTCGCCATCATCCATCTGAATGGATGCAAGCAATCTCGTGGCCGGCCAATAATTTCCCTGCAATTCGATTGCGCGCTGAACATCAGAAATTGCTTTTCGGGATAACTCGATATTGCCACTTCGCTGAAACTGTCTCTGAAATGACGTTGCACGCACAACGAATGGCAATGCACTTGCGGGTTGAAGTCGAATGGCCTCATCGATCGCTTTCATAAAATCTTCGGATATCCGCTTGGTTTCAGCGACATCCAATGAAGAAAATGACTCCTCTAATGCCGCGTTGGCGATATCTATCGTTAACAATTGGTCATTGAAGGATGGCTTGCCATTTGACAGCTTCGTGACTTCTAAGCTCATTGCCTGAGCTCCAACAAAGTCTCTTGTTTCTAAACGCAGAGCAGAAATACTCCGAGCAAAATCAATGTTCGGTTGCTTGAGATATGCCGCTTCAAGAACTTGAAGCGCAAGAGCTGACTGACGGCGTTGAGACCACAAATTTGAGATCACTCGAGAAGCTTCCATTGATTTGCTCGTGTCAAGACCAACAGCTCGCTGAAAACTTTCCGCTGCTTGGGCATTGCGACTAGACTCGATTTGCAATTCGCCTAATTCAACCCAAGCTTCCCATGCAGTCTCTCCAGTTGTCTTTTCTGCGACCGCGAATAGTAAAGCTTCGGCCTCTCTGCCCCGCCCCGCACGTTGCATTGCAGCGGCATAGATCCGACTTGAAAGGCGATCATTGGGATTGAGCTTCAGCAAAGAGGCATACAACATTCTCGCGTCCGCATCATTCGTTTCAGCGATCATCCGAAGTTCTTGCTCTTGGCGATCCCGACCCATCGCATCCCACTCGACTTGAGGAAATCTGAAACTTCCATCGTCATTCGTAATGAGTTCTCGCGAAGGGGGGGACTCGACAAGGAGTTTCATGAGTTGCCGCGCATTTTCAATATCCGATGGTCGAATAGAAAACATTCTCTTTCGTTCAACAATGCTGTCTGCGAGATTTCCGTAGACCGATTCGAGATCAAAGTACGAATTACGAATCGCTGGAGACTCTGGCATTGCCAGCATTGCGGCACGCAAGAGAGCTCGTGCATTTTGCGTTTTGCCCGCACGCATTAAAATGGCTGAATACAGTTGAACTGTCACGAGATCGTCTGGGCGTCGCTGATATGAAGTTGCAAATGCCTCAATTGCACCGTCGATGTCGCCGGCTTGCTCTCGAGCAATAGCCAACAATCGAAAGGCGGCTGCGGAAGCGCCCGGCATCTCAACGGCTTGTTCGAACAACTCAACTGCTTTATTAAAATCTTTTCTTTCGAGCGCAATTCGACCTCGAAGGAGAATTGGAATCGTCTTGTCTTTGCAATTCTTTTCTGCCATCAACACCAACTGGTCAAATTGCTCTGGTTTTTTGTCGGCGACCGATTCAGAAAAAAGACGATCTATCAAAGTTGTATCGCCTGGCGCTAATTCGGTCGCCTTCGCCAATGCCGCCTTTGCTGCCGTTGTGACCTCATCCAGATCCGCCGTAATTTTTGCCTGGTCTTCGGGGGCTGTAACTTGAAGTCGCTGCTTCAAGTTGTCGCGCAAGGTTGTCAGACCTACTGCCAACGCAACAGCCTTTTCATCCTCTGCTGGAAGAGATCCGTCCGGCTTCGGTAGGTTTACGAAAGTAGTTATGCGACCAAGTGCGGATGGGATTGTTGCCAAAATTTGCAACTGTTTCAGAATCGGATCATTTGGTGCGGCCACCAAGAATTCTGCAACAGCTTCCTGCGCTTCCTTGGTTTTCCCTTGGAAGAGAAGCCATTGACAAAGCGTTCGCTGGAGACGCAGATCGTTGGGATATGTGACCCGTGCATCTCGAATTTGCGTCATTGCTGCTTCGACGTCGCCTTCGTTTCCTAAAAGTTCGGCATCGCCTAAGATTTTGATAATGGGATCTGTTAAGTTGATTGCGCCATCGCCTGGAACTTTCTTGAGTTCTGCCATCATCCTCAACCCCTCGGCATTCTCTGGTTCGCGAGCAAGCAAGCTTGCGATCGAACGCTTTGCATCCATCAATCTTCCAAGCCTCGCTTCAATACCTGCGCGAATAAGATAAAATTGACCAACCTGCGGGAATTCCTGAATTGCATCGGTAATTTTTGATAGTGCCGCACCTTGCTCGCCGCGCGCATTCAGACTGACGACGGAGAGGTAATACAGTTCGGCGGGCACATCTTTCTGCTTTGCAAAGACTTCCTCAAGCTTCGTGACGGTCGACAAATAGTCGCCTCGTGCAAAAGCGAGCTTCGCATCAGCTTGAAGGAGAGCGAGCTCACCATCGCGACCAGCAAGAACTTTGGAGAGTCGATCTCGAACAAGTTGCGCTTTGGCTAAAGTGACAGATTTATCACTCGGAACAATCGCAGCTTCCCACCGTCCAAATTCAATATTGAAAATCTGTTGAAGCGCATTTGATTTGATCTCATCTGAAAATGCCGCCAACATAGAAACTTTTAGCGATGGCTTGGCGAGTAATTCCTCGAAGGTCGCTTGGGCATTTTCGAGTTGATCTGTCGCGACCTGAAGTTTCCCAAGTTGGTTAATTTCAACAATCGCATCGGGAAACCGAGTGCAATAATTTTGCAATGATTGGATAGAACGCTGAGAAGCAATCGGATCATTTGCATTTACTGTGATATTGGCAATATCGATCAGTTTGTTGCCAGAAAGCGTTGCGCATTCGCCGAATTCTGGCGATTCTCTATCCCCATTCTTCCAAAGAAGTGGGTCGAGAATCGATTGAATAGCTTTCGGAGTCGCGATTGGATTGCGACGCTTTTTCTGCAAAAGAAGATTCTGCAATTCTGAAATACTGATTTCTGAGCTCTTGGGAAAGACCGACTTGGATTGAGCGAGCAACTCATCAAATTTTCTTTCGCGCGTTGCGACTTCAATTGTCTTGCCTGCAACCGACAGTCGCTGGATGTCAAACGCAATCGCATGAAGAAAGGTTCCCCAAACGAATTCATTCTGTGGGTTTTTCTTCAAATAATCTTCTGCCGCTGTTTCGATAATCGTTCGTTCTTCATCAGTTAAAACCTCGCTTCGGTTCAATTCAGCGCAAATCCCGAAGCCTTGGATAACTAGAAAATTTGCATCAGAAGGTGGAACCCTATCAAGCGCATCGTCGCAAACTTCTGAGATTCGTTTCCACATATCGCTTTGACCAAACAACTCCGCTCTCTCGTTCATTGAATTGATGAGTTGCAACCAAACCTCACCATTTTTTGGCGCAGAACGAGTGCATTTTTGCATATATGATTCGCGACGCTGATAGAGTTCTTGTGCATCGCCCGATGTTTTGGGCGTCATCAAAGAAAGCGCATCGATCACCTTCTGCGCGTATTCCAAGTTATTTGGCTTCTTACTGACAGCTCGGCCATATCGTCCAATCGCCTCTTGGAATTTCTTATACGCTTCATCGGAGTTTCCAGCTTTATCTGCTGCTTGAGCCACTAAGACGAGTTCATCCCCCAACCTGATATTTCGTTCTGGTGCAGCGCTATAAGACCAATAAAAAATGCCTCCAAGAACTACGCCAGCAAAGAGAACAAAACCTCCGACGAGCAAAATGAACTTTTTATTGATCTTGGTTTTTTTTGATGGGTTTGCCATAGATTTTTATTCCTTCGATTGGTTGGCTTCGATCCGTGTCCAGTCTGGTAATCGTCGCATAAGATTCGGGAGCAATTCAGAAAGCAGTTCAGTGGTGCGTTCAGTCCATTTCTCGACTGCTTGGTCACCATCTTTGGCAAGCATTGAACACTGAACTTTACAGTAATATGAGTAACGGCTCGAGAGATCGAAGGCATAGGTCTTGACGACATATGGCGATGAGGTAAATCGAGCGTTGGCAATGAATAAATAGCCCCCAACAAGGCGAAAATCGGGGTTTGAATCGTCCTGAAAAACCGTGACCGACATTTCAGTCTCCCCGATTGGCATATAGACCGATTCATCGCGGCGGGTCACTGCATCAACGACCCGAGCAATCGGATAACTCTCGCCCGTTGGTCCATTCTTTGGTCCCGAAACCAAATCCCACTTTGATCGATCAATTGGAATAAGTTTTTTTGCTGGCTGAGTGAGCATATTTAAACCAGCTGCTCCCCAACATCGCTCTGGCACATGCGGAACCGCATCGACCATTCCTGTGTAATACGCGATGTGCAATGTCAGCACTCCATTCGATGGGTTCCCATCGATTGCATATTGGCGGTCCAAATAAAAGCGTGTGCCAAGACTTTCGACCATCGCCTCACCAAGACGGGAGTCAACTCCAACGCGCTTCCATCGACCGAGTTTCGTTGGAATTGTGTCTAGCGCCTCGCGAAGAGGCGCAGGTTCCTTGCGGAGATACATATTAAGCGCAGACACGCTAGCGCGAAAACCAATCGCGGATGCGGTCATCACGATGATGACGGAAAGAAATGCGAGGCGAATTGTTGGACTAAACCGCACGTTGCGCCCCAGTCTCTTCGACCATTAAATTGCGAATCACCCAAAGTGTCCCCAGATATAAAAACAGCGCGGGCAACATCCAAACGACCCCAACAAGTTCGTGAAATTCTCCATCAGTAAAATTCTGATCAAATTGCGTCAGGATTCCCATCGAAGCGATGCGAATCATGTTGACGAGAATGGCGATCGGTACGCCGCAGAAAACGAGAAGAGATCGCTGCCACCAATTATTCAAATTCGTATATGCGAGAAAAACTCCGAGTGCCAAGAATGCGACAAGCATTCGCATTCCAGAACAAGCTTCGGCGATATTCAACGGATACGCAACGCCATCACCCCAAACGGTCAATGTGTTTCCATTGCGCTCGACTTCGGTTCCAATCACTGTCAAAATAAAATGAGCGCCATATGCAGCAATATCCTGCATTTGAAAGGTCACTTTATTCAGAAGAACTTCGGAAAGAGTTTGGCTAAAGACGCATGTAAATGCGATTGGAAACCAGAGCCAACGCATTGCGGCTGTTCCAAAGAGCAACCATACATTTCCGAATAAGACAAGCGCCAATCCAACGGCGATAATGTTATGGTGATACAAAGGCTTTGGGCCGAAGACGCAGACCATATACCAACAGACACCGAAAACGATGAGCAGCAATCCCCACCAGCACTGTTTGAATGGCTGAAGAGGAGCCAATTCTGCGCGCCGCATCCATATGAAATATGCTGAAACTCCAGGGATCAGGAGCGTGTGCCCCCAGTCACTTGGCTGAGTCCACGCAAACATAAATTGCCTACGGAAAAAATCAAAAAAAACCACACCAAAGAGCGCAGCAATAATGCAGCCCGCGGTGATGAGTGTCCCTGTTGATAGCGCAACCTCTGATCTTGCAAAGGTTGATTTCTGGAACTGCGGTTGGCTATGAATGGCTGACAATGTGGGTGCACTATTGTGACATACAGATACAAATTACATAGTGGCGGTCGTAATAGTTCGGCAGTTTTATCCCACGACTTGCAGACAAACTTCATGTTTTCGCTTCTGGTCACCTGCTGATACTGAGATTATCTGGCGGCGGACCAAAGACATCGTTACCAAAGTTTCTGTCTAATAAAAAGCCGAATCCATAGGTCATACGAAGCCCATTGCGGAAAACGGCCAATGGAGTTGCCCAGAAGTTGGTTCCGATAATCACATGATCATCCTTCTTCAGAATGATGTCCGGCTCTGACATATTTCGGATCGCTCCCAAATTGACCCGAATTGCTGCTTCTCGACCTCCGGGAAGTCTACGAACCAAGTCGACTCGTTCGGGAATCGCGATTTCGGACAATCCGCCGGCTGCAGCAACGAGACGGCTGAGAGTCAGACGACCATATGAAGGCAATTGAAAAACACCAGGGCGACTGATTTCGCCGTCAATATAAACAACACCGATCGGTGGAAATTGCAAATAGATTTCATCGCCTGGTCGGACAACCACATTCTGTGATGGATCGCCACGAACAAGTCGGTCATAATCGACTTCGATAATTCGAGTTTTGAATATTGCTCCGGGATCTTTTGGCTGCATCTTCCAACCATCACTCAACTTCGCCGCATCTCCTGTGATTGCGGAACCGGTCGGTGTTGGCTTTGTGGGATCTGAAACAATTTCTGGTTGCTTAGGAACATTCGTTCCGCGCAGACGAACCCATTGTTGACTGTTCACATCGAAGATGAATGAATCGCCCTCGTTGGAAAGTTGCGATGCGGGTGTTTTTTGAATTGCGTTCTGATTGTTGACATTCGGTGTATCGGTGACAGAAATTGGTTCGAGCGTATCGATATCAATAATAGGAGGAGTTTGCGTACCGCTGACAGCGCCTGGACTTGGTGCTGGTGCTGGTGCTGGTGCTGGTGCTGGTGCTGGTGCTGGCGCTGGTGCTGGCGCTGGTGCTGGCGCTGGTGCAGGTGCTTCTTCAGGTTCGAGTGGCGGAACAGGTTCGAGCCCAGATCCCGTAGTTGGCGCAGGCGTTGGAGTTGGCACGGGCACGGGCGTTGGAGTTGGCGCGGGCGCTGGCGCTGGCGCTGGTGTTGGCGCGGGCGCGGGCGCGGGCGCGGGTGTTGGCGCGGGCGTTGGAGTTGGTGTTGGCGCGGGCGCTGGCACGGGCGCTGGCGGATCTCCTTCGCTTAACTTATTTATCAGCGATTCGATATCGACTGGTGCCGCGGTCGTGCCCGAAGCAGAATTTGGAGCATTTTGTGTTGGATTTGATGGATTCGTTGGGTCAGATCCATCTGAAGTTTGCGTTGTAGCCGACGATGTATTTGTTGATGAATCAGAAGTTGAAGCCTTCTCTACATCCTGCTCGGTGGTCATTGAACGCACGACAAGCACGCGTTCGGCAACGACATCTGCTCCACCAGCCAAAGCGATTGCGTTGGTCAGTCGAAAATTTGGCTTGTTGAGTGCAAAGATTCCCGCATTCTGAATCGCACCCTGAATCGTAAATTCGAAACTGCGACCTTTCTGAATATCAACAGTCACGACTGGATTTTTAATGAAAGGTTCTAGCTTTTCTCGGATTGATTCACGCAACTCTTCAAGAGTCAGTCCCGCCGCCTTCACTTCATTGATTGTCGGCAAGCGGATGTAGCCCCCTTGATCGACAACTCGAAGCGCTGCTTCTGTCCTGCCGACTGATATCAATTCGTAAATTTCCACTCCAACTTCGTCACCAGAAGCAAGACGATATTGAAGAGTGTTGGCGATGAGATCTTGAGGCTCTGGTGGACCTGTCACACCAAGAGGCTCTTCTGGAGGCTCGATCACATCAATTCGATCCAGCACCGGCATTGTCGTTGGCGTGTTTTCGTAATACCCAGTCACGCTTGGATTCATATACGAATCGGTTTCACAGCCAAGCGTAAAAAACAATGCAAAAAAGGCGCTCAATGAAAGAATTGAGGCGCTTTGTTTGATTCGTTCGTTACGGAAACAAGACATTGGTGACAACTTCGGTTTCAAATTTAACTCGTATGTGCAACGTAAGCGTGTGAAGAATAGCGAAAGAATTGCTTCAACGCACCAACGACATTCAAAGTTCGCACGCGAGACCATAAATCGATAAATGCAATGTCATGCTTCAATGCGATTGTGTGCAGCGGTAATGACATTTGCCCCCAATGCCATCTCCAAAACCGCCATTCGTGCTGCCACACCGTGGGTGACTTGACGGAGAATTCGGCTTCGTAGAGGGTCATCAGCAACTCGATCGTCAATTTCAATCCCTCGGTTCATCGGGCCAGGATGCAGGATGACCACATGGGGAGCAAGCTTTGCGATCCGCTGAGGTGTGAGCCCGAACATCTGGCGATAATCACTAGAAACAGCTCCTCCTGCTGCGCGCTCGAATTGAACACGCAACATCATGACAGCATCTACCCCATCGAGGGCAGAATCCAAATCACTCATCGTCAAAACCATCCCAGGACCTTGTGTTATTCGCTCGAAGGATTTCGAGACCAGCGTCGGTGGACCGACCAAGCGAACATGCGCTCCCAAAGTTGAAAGTGCATGGGTGACTGATCGAGCGACTCGACTGTTGATGATGTCGCCGACGATAGCGACAGTTCGGCCTTCAACAGAACCGAATTCCTCCATTAAAGTGGAAATATCAAGAATTGCCTGCGTCGGATGTTCGTGGCGTCCATCACCTGCATTGATCACTGGGCACTTCACACCATCGGCGACCATTTTTGCTCCGCCAGAGACTGCGCAGCGAACAACAATTGCCGCGACTCCCATACACTCAATATTGCGAGCGGTGTCCACGAGAGATTCGCCCTTGCTGATACTCGATCCACTTGGAGTGAGATTGAAGACTTGTCCACCAAGACGATGCACGGCAGTTTCGAAACTGCAGCGCGTACGAGTCGAATCTTCGAAAAATAAATTTGCGATCACTTGACCGTTCAGCGTTGTTCTGTTGGGTGATCGACCTTCGGCAATTGAAACATTCTTTTGCGTTGCAGAAAGCAGTCGCAGGAGTTCTTGGCGGGGCATACCCGCGATCGTGAGGAAGTCTGGCATAATTTTCGATTCAGCAATTCAATTCGCGCGAGCCACAGGTGATAATAGTTCAAGTGCTTGCGCAATGGTGCGAATTGAAACGATTGCGCTGCCGTGCCGTTTGATTGAATCTGCCTGGCCTGCGGGAACAAGAACGTTCGAGCAACCTCTGCGAATAGCTTCCGCAACGCGTTGGTCGAGGGCTCGAACTGGACGAATTTCTCCAGACAAACCAACCTCGCCAAGAACTGCGGTTGCTGGAGGAAGCGCGCGCGCCAAATGTGCGCCTGCGATCGACAAGCAAACCGCCAAATCTGCAGCGGGTTCGACGATTCGCAGACCGCCCGCAACGCTTGCGTAGATGTCTTGATCCGCGAGGCGCAATCCCCCGTGTTTTTCAAGAACCGCGATCATCATCGAGAGTCGTCCACTGTCCATTCCACTTGCTTTGCGCTTCGCACTGCCGAGAAATCCAGCGACTGCGAGTGCCTGAATTTCTGCGAGCAAGACTCGACTGCCTGCCATCACTGGCACAACAGATGTTCCTGGTCTTGCTTCGGTGGCATTCGCAGCAGCAAGCGCACTCTCATCGACTTCGGCCAACCCTTCGCCAGTCATTTCGAAGAGACCAATCTCGTGAGTCGACCCAAATCGATTCTTGCTCGCGCGGACGAGGCGATATGCGTGATGACGATCGCCTTCAAAGGAGAGCACGACATCGACAAGGTGTTCGAGCAATTTTGGACCAGCGAGATCGCCTTCTTTGGTTACGTGGCCGACGATCATCACAACAGTGCCAGTTGTCTTTGCAAATTGCACGAGTTCCAAACAACATCTACGAAGTTGTGTCATCGAACCTGGTAATGCATCTGCGTCATGTCTGTGGACGAGTTGAATGCTGTCGATGGCAAGAACAGACGCGCGCACTCGGCGCGCTTCGTTGGTGATTCGTGCGACGGAACTTTCTGCGAGGAGAAATAAATTTGCATCGCGAGTCGTTGATGTCATGCCTGCGAGAATTCGCTCCGCGCGCAATTTGACTTGCTGCGCGCTCTCTTCACTGCTGGCATACAGCACGCGCTCGCCTTGCGCTGCTAATGCGGAAAACGCCTGCAAAAGTAGCGTGCTTTTACCAATTCCAGGATCGCCTCCGACCAAGACCGCACTGCCAGGAACCAATCCCCCGCCGAGCGTTCGGTCAAACTCGCTGATTCCCGTTGGCAATCTTGGAACTTCGAGTGGAGAAATTTCCGCCATCGGTGCTGCGGAAGGAGAAACTCCATCGATGGCAGATCGTGATGTGTCATCGCTTTCGATATCGCTTGCTTGAAATGGTTCGACCGAATCCCACGCCCCACATTCGACACAGCGACCCGCCCAGCGCGGAAAGATCGCGCCGCACTCGTTGCAGGCAAAGCTGGTCTTGACTTTCGACACGCTTTACAGTCTATGTCCGATCGGGTGCGATCCGCCGATTGGGGAAAAAGCGCAGGCAGAAAAGCGCAGGCAGAAAAGCGCAGGCGCCGGTCGAGTCGGAGTTCGGTCGGCGCCTGCTTTGAAACACAAATGTTGTTCGATCGTGTGGCGCTGCGATACGCCACAAGCGAACTGTAACCGATGATGACGAGAAATTGCAAGTCAGCGCATGAAGTGTCGCATGCGAGCGACCCAAGCGCCGTACTCCAGCATTGCATGCAGACGAGCACCACGCGAGATCGAAGATGGGTTCAAACCAAAAGCAGTTTCATCGCGCCATTTCCAATATCGGCTTCGCATTCGAAACTTTGATGAAAGCGCCAATCGTGCGAGGGCGAAGATTGATCGCAGAATGTCGAAGAAGGAAAGGCGCACGGTTCAGTGAATGGACATCGTCCCTTGACGAGGATCTGGAATCGCAGCATCGTTGAGTGCGATGGGATGCTTGGATGCGGTGACAACTCGTTCGTCCGCGAGCGGCGAAAAGCGACTGCCGATGATTGGAATGCGGCGGTTTGGATTTTCTTGCCGGGGCATAAACGGGAATGCGATCCAGATGATCGCCAAGCACGCACCAGTTGCGATCCACATGTATTGAGTAATTCCGTAATAGGTCATGACTGCCGCAGATGCCAAGAGAAGAATCGAGACTGGGATCATCCCCTGCCAAGCAAGTTTCATCAGTTGATCGAAGCGGAATCGTGGCAGAGTCCAACGAATCGCCATAGTGAAAGCGACCATAAATGCCGTCTTTCCAATCATGATTGCCATTTGCAGAAGAATTAATCCGATTCCTCCAACAAGCGGAAGATCCCAATTCCAACTCGCGGGAACAAGTCCACCAAATGGATTCACGCTCCATCCGCCAAGGAAAAGCAACGCGAAGAATGCAGAACCTGTGATAACGTGGAAATATTCTGCGAGGAAGAACATTGCAAATCGCATTGACGAATATTCCGTGTGAAATCCACCGACTAATTCGCTTTCAGCTTCGGCAAGGTCGAATGGCGCACGATTGGATTCGGCCAACATACATGTATAGAAGAGAATCGCAGCGAGAGGTTGCTGGATCAGATTCCAACTGAACTGTTGTTGATGGGTAATGATTGCGTATGGTTCGAGCGATCCAGTAATCAGGATCACGCAGAGCAGACAAAGCCCCATCGGAATTTCATATGAAATCATTTGCGCACTTGCGCGAAGTCCGCCGAGGAATGAAAACTTACTGTTGCTCGCCCAACCGCCGAGCGCAACTCCGTAGACACCAAGGCTAGTGACTGCGATCAGATAGATCACGCCAACATTCAAATTTGCGCCGACGACTTTTACAAGCGACGGTCCGATGCCCAAAAATGATGTGATGAAAGAAGGCAGCGAACCAAGATCGAGAATTCCTCCCCAAGGAATAATGACGAATGCAGCCATTGCGGGAATAATGCTGAGCCCTGGCCCAAGCGTGAACAACACAGCATCCGCGCCGCGAGGAGTGTGCTCTTCCTTCATAATGAATTTCAGTCCGTCAGCGATTGGTTGAAGCAATCCTTTGGGGCCGACACGGTTTGGACCAACACGATCCTGCATCCACGCACTCAACTTGCGTTCCAACATAACCCCATATGCGCAGCCGCCGAGAAGAACGTGAATCATCACGAGGATGACAATCACATTTGCGATCAGTTGGGGGATGCCGCCAGTCAGTGGAATGATGCTGTTCATGAGTACCGAAGTCTAGCGTTGCTTCGAAAAGTGTCGATCAGACGGTCTGTTTGGGCGCCATTGGCTTGAACGCTGGTCGTGCGAGATGCGGGAAATAATCTTGAATCGCACAGACATCCCAAGCGCCGATTTGCAAAGCGGAAATCGCCTGCACTGCGGCACGCGCTCCTGCAATTGTCGTCATTATTGGGGTTCCAGAGCGCACAGATCCCGCGCGAATGCGACCTTCATCGGTGTGTGCACCTTTGCGAGTAGGAGTATTGATGATCAACACAATCTCGCCCGATCGAATGAGGTCGAGAACATTCGGTCGCTGACCTTCGGCGATCTTTGAAACAAGTTCGGCAGTCACGCCATTCTTTGTCAGATATTCGTGTGTCCCGCGAGTGCAAATGAGCGTGAATCCAGCAGAGATGAGAGTGCGTGCGATGTCGATCACTGCGCGCTTGTCACTCTCGCGGACTGAAAGGAAAACTTTGCCACTCGTCGGAAGCATCACGCCTGCAGCCATCTGCGCCTTTGCGAATGCAACAGGAAGCGAGCGGTCCGCACCCATCACCTCGCCAGTCGATCTCATTTCGGGACCGAGGATGACATCGACACCCGGAAACTTTGCAAACGGGAAAACAGATTCCTTCACAGAGAAAAAGTTTGTGTCAGCAGTTTCCTGAATATTCAGTTGATCCAGCGACGCGCCCATCATGACCTTTGCGGCAACGCGTGCCCACGAAACACCTTTTGCCTTGCTGACAAATGGCGCGGTGCGTGATGCGCGAGGGTTGACTTCCAAGATATAGAGCACATCATCCTTGCAGGCCATCTGCACATTCATCAATCCGCGAACCTTCAGTCGCTTCGCCAACACACGCGCTTGAGTTGCAACTCGATCAACCATCGATTTTGGCAAGGAATAAGGCGGAATCGTGCACGTCGAATCACCCGAGTGAATGCCGGCTTCTTCGATATGTTCCATCACGCCGCAGACCACTGCTCTGGATTCGCTTGCGTGAAGAGTGATCGCAGAGGATCGACTCTCTTCATTTGGAATGAAATCTGAGACAACATCGACATCGATTTCGATTGCATCAGAAAGAAATCGATCAATAAGAATGGGTCGGTCGGCAAGTTCGCTGACATCGACTGCTTCGGACATATATCTGCGCAAACTCGTTTCATCGAAGCATGTTTCCATACCACGACCACCCAGAACATACGACGGACGAACAAGCACGGGATATCCGATGCGCTGCGCAATTTGCAATGCGTCGTTCAAGCTGCGTGCGATTCCACTTGGCGGTTGATTCATACCGAGTTCTTCCAGCATCGCCTTAAATCGATCACGATCTTCTGCCAAGTCAATCGAATCGATGCCAGTTCCGATCAGCGGTACTCCAGCTGCATGAAGTCCGTGCGCAAGATTGAGCGGAGTTTGTCCACCGAATTGCACAATCACGCCTACAACGCCTCCAGAGCGATTCTTCACTTCGACACCGCCGCCATTCAGCCGCTCGATCACATTCAGCACATCTTCCAGCGTGAGTGGTTCGAAGAAAAGCAAGTCGCTTGTGTCGTAATCCGTTGAAACCGTTTCGGGATTCGAGTTGATCATCACACTCTCGAAGCCCATGTCCGCGCAGGCGAATGCGGCTTGACAACAGCAATAATCGAATTCGATTCCTTGACCAATTCGATTGGGTCCGCCGCCGAGAATAATGATCTTCGGCCGAGGTGAGATGCGAATTTCATCTTCGACGGTGGCAATTCCACCGTTCATCACTGGTGTTTCGTATGTCGAATAGAAGTATGGCGTGATGGCTTCAAATTCGGCGGCGCAAGTATCAACCAACTTGTAAACCGGCTCGATCTTCATTCGCTTTCGATGCGCTCGCACTGCGAGAATGTTTTTTGTTGAGATTCCACCGAGATAGAGGAATGCCAACTGCGCATCGGAATATCCAAACTGCTTTGCTCTGCGAAGCGATTCTGCGGGAAGATCTTCCAATCGATCGACAGCGCACAGCACATCTTCGAACTCGACAAGTTGCTTCAGTTGATCGACGAACCAACGGTCATAGCCCGTTGATTGCGCGACCTGCTCGATCGTCCATCCCATCTTCAACGCGTATCGCACGAAATAAAGTCGTCCTTGGCTAGGCACGGTCAACTTACGGCGCAGAAGTTCGTCTGGAATTGGCCATACCAGCTGAGAACCGTCAGCCAATTCTGTTTTTGCTGCACGGCGACCTGCGAGCCATTTGTCGTTCGCGTCAAGACCAAATCCGAATCGCTTGACTTCCATAGACCGAATCGCTTTTTGCAGCGCTTCTTTAAATGTGCGACCAATCGACATCGCCTCGCCAACACTTTTCATTTGCGTGGTGAGTGTTTCGTCAGCTTCTGGGAACTTTTCAAATGTCCACCGCGGAATCTTGACCACGACATAATCGATCGATGGCTCGAAGCACGCGCTGGTCGATCCTGTGATGTCGTTGCGCAATTCATCGAGGGAATATCCCACCGCCAACTTTGCGGCGATGCGCGCGATGGGAAATCCTGTCGCCTTCGACGCGAGTGCGGATGACCGCGAAACGCGAGGGTTCATCTCGACAACGATCATTTGCCCATTCGCTGGATTGATTGCGAATTGAACATTCGATCCTCCTGTGTCGACGCCGACTGATCGCATGATTGCGAAGGATGCATCGCGCATGCGTTGATATTCGCGGTCAGTCAGCGTCTGAATCGGCGCAACTGTGATCGAATCGCCTGTGTGCACACCCATTGCGTCGATGTTCTCGATCGAGCACACAACAATGCAATTATCTTTGTGATCGCGAACAACTTCGAGTTCGTATTCCTTCCATCCAAGCGCGCTCTGATCGATGAGCACTTGCCCAATCATGCTGGCGGAAAGTCCGCGGCGAATGATGTCTTCGAATTCTTCCACGTTGTATGCGATACCGCCGCCACTGCCACCAAGCGTGAACGCTGGACGAATGATCGCAGGGAGACCGATCTCTTCGAGAAATGTGCGAGCATCTTCCAAGTTTGTGACGGTCTTCGAATGCGGCTGATGCAATCCGAGTCGACGAACAATTTCTCGAAAGGCTTCACGATCTTCCGCGCGGCGAATCGCCTCGCGTGATGCGCCGATCATTTCAACGTCATACTTTTTAAGAATGCCGCGGTCATGCAGCACGCACGCGCAGTTCAACGCAGTTTGTCCGCCGATCGTTGGAAGGACAGCATCAATAGGATGACCGAGCGCTTTTTCTTTTGCGAAAATTCTTTCGACCGCTTCGGCTGTGATCGGCTCGATGTATGTTCGATCGCTCAACGCGGGATCAGTCATGATCGTGGCGGGATTCGAATTGACCAACACTACGCGATATCCTTCCTCACGCAAAGCCTTGCACGCTTGCGTTCCTGAATAATCAAATTCACACCCTTGCCCGATGACAATCGGTCCAGAGCCAATGATGAGTATCGTTTGTATGTCGTTGCGTCGAGGCATTCGTTTCCTATTTGTTGATCATCTCTCTTCAGCCCACATTCTGTGTTCAGTCCAAATCTCCCCCAATATAACGGCGAAACCCAAACTGATATGCATGATGCGACCATTCAAACTGAACGATTTCCTGGGATGGTCAAATTCCTGCTGCCAATACTGAGTTTCTATTCACGGTGGTTTCACCGATCGCACTGGGAAGGTGCCCCATTGATTGGAGATGGTCTGACCAGCCCGTTGCCGAGTGGCGGGCTGATTGTTGCTTCCAACCATGTTTCTGGGTTCGATCCTGTTCTTTTACAGGTCTATTTCCCTCGTCCAATTCGCTGGATGATGGAGCGGCAGATGATGATCCCCCTGCTGAACAGCTTTTGGCGTGGACTGAAGATCATCCCAGTGGAAGAATCCGGTGGTTCGGCAGCTTTACGCGATGCTTTTCGCCATTTGGGGAGTGGCGGAGTCATCGGAATCTTTCCTGAAGGGCGAATCGCTCGTCCACAAGGTCGAATTCAACTTTTCCATCCAGGGCTTGCGATGATCTCTCGCCGAACAAAAACTCCCGTTGCGGTTTTCTTGCTTGACGGAATCCCCCCTTGCGGAAATCCATTCTGGAGTTTTTTTCGCAGAAGTCGAGCGCGCGTGCGGCTGATGGCGGTTGTGCCACCACCTACTCTTGGCGAAGAATCGGCTTGGACGCTGAGATTGCGCAACCAAATGGGCGCTGCGCTCGGGGCAACTGTCGATGTCGATGGCGAAGGGCACTGCGAACAAATCGCCAGCGGATAAACTCGCAAGCAACAATGATCAACCGAATTGAAGGAATACTTGAATCGGTGGAAGAGTCCGCGGTACTCCTCGTCGTTGGCGACATTGCATATGAAGTCGCAGTGCCTGCTGCGGATATTCCAGAGTTGTATTCACGCATTGACCGCCGCGTCACTTTTCACACGCTTCACTATTTGGAATCGCAAGGTCAAGGGTCCAGCTTCTGGCCGAAGTTGATTGGATTCCAATCTCCCAAAGATCGTGCATTTTTCGAATTGGTTACAACAGTCAAAGGCATCGGCGTGCGACGCGCGTTGCGAGCGTTGACCATTCCCTTTGCGCGAGTTGCCGAGGCTATTGTGATGAAAGATCTTGCTTTGCTGATGAGTCTTCCAGAAATTGGACGCAAGACTGCGGAGACGATGGTGCTGGAACTTCGCGACAAGATGGATTTGTATGCGAAGCCTGCAACGACAAGCGCTCCTTCCAAATCTGCAACGCGCAAAGGTGAACCAAAGTCGGTCGTGGCGAGTCCAACCACAACGACGGGAACACTGACCGCATCCGCAATGATGGATGCGATGAATGTGCTCGTGCAACTTGGCGAAAGCAGAATCGACGCGCGCGCATTGATCGATCTTGCAATCGAACGCGAGTCTGACTTGATGACGGCGAACACACTTGTTGCAGCTGCGCTTGCATCGAAGGGAATGACGCGATGACTTCCAAGCATCGATACGCAATGATTATGGCTGGAGGATCTGGCACAAGACTTTGGCCGATGAGTCGAACGAGCCGACCGAAGCAGTTGATTCCATTCATTGAGAGTGGGCGTCAGAGTGATGGAAAAAGAAAGTCGCTTCTGCAAATCAGTGGCGAGAGACTGGAAGGCTTGGTTGCAAAGGATCGCAGATTGGTCTGTGCTTCTTGCAGTTACGCAAAGGATGTGATCGCTGCAATCGACGGATTGACGCAAAATAATTTTCTTGGCGAACCTGTTGGCCGTGACACACTCAACGCTGTTGGATTTGCTGCTGCGGTGTTGGCTGCGCGCGACCCTGATGCGATTTTCGCAGTGCTGACAAGTGATCACATCATCGAGCCGCAATCTGTCTTTGCGCAGAAAGTAGATCTTGGATTTCGGCTCGTCGAAGCTGATCCGAGCCGCATCGTTACTTTTTCGATCACGCCAACTTTTCCAGCGACGGCGTATGGATATGTCGAGCAAGGCGATCCGATCTCTGACCCAGCCGAGAAATTCGATGGTTCGTTTCGAGCGAAACGGTTTGTCGAAAAACCAGACCTTGCACGCGCGACGGAATATTTCAAGAGTGGTTCATTCGGTTGGAACAGCGGTATGTTCATCTTTCACGCACGCACTGTGCTTGATGCGATTGGGTGGTTCCAACCTGCGAGTGCTGTTGGGTTGAAGAAAATCGGCGCAGCGTGGGGAAAGCCCGGCGCAGAAAAAGTTGTCGAAGATGTCTATCCACTGCTCACCAAGATCAGTGTGGATTATGGTTTGATGGAACCCGCCGCGCGTGACGAACGCATCAAGATTTGCGCAGTACCGATGCCAGTATCGTGGCGTGATGTCGGGAGTTGGCCGTCCTATGGCGAAGTATTGACCGCCGACGCAGATGGAAATCGAGCGAGTGCGAGAGTGATGCACACCGAATCGAAAAAAATGGTCGTTGTCAGCGATGACCCTGCGCATTTGATTGCAACAATTGGCGTGGAAGGATTGGTTGTTGTGCACACGAAAGATGCAACTTTGATTTGCCGCGCAGATATGGCTGAAAAAGTGAAGGATCTTGCCGGTCAAGTTGCGCCCGAATTGCGCTGAAAGCTTATGAGATATCTCGCGATTGATCTCGGCGACAAAAGAACTGGAGTCGCGTGCGGCGATGACATCTTGCGATTGCCGTCGCCAATCGAAGTCATAGATGCGCCACTTCGAGAAATACTTCTTGCGCGACTGGAAAAACTCGTACGCGAATATGGACCTGATGCAATGGTCATCGGCCTGCCAGTAAATATGGACGGAACCGAAGGACCGCGAGCAAAGATGGCGCGCGAATTTGCAGACGAATGCTCGAAACGATTTTCGATCAAGACGATTATGCAGGATGAACGATTGACCAGCTTTGCAGCAGAGTTTTCGCTCAACCAAAGCGGACGCACGCATGGGCAGAAGAAAAAATTGCGCGATGCTCTTGCCGCGTGCGAAGTATTAAACGATTATTTTCAGAGTCACGCTGGCGAAGCGTAAGCTCGTGCGCGGCTCGACTTACTTTCCACACGCAGCGCGATCGAGATACCACACCAAGTCGCCTGGATTCTGGCGAATGCCAGATTTGGGATTTATTCCTTTGATAGGAAGCGCGTGAAAATCGTCGTTGCCTGTCGCGACGCGTGCAATCATCTCAGCCTTGTTTGCGCCAATCACAAGTGGCGCAATCACTCGCGCATTATTCAGCAGTGGATAAGTCATCGTGACGCGCGGCGGCGGCGTGACAGTTGGTCCATCGCAATAACTCACCCAGAGATTTTTCTCGTTCAGTACGGCGGTTTCTGGAAAGAGGCTTGCTGTATGGCCGTTGTCGCCCATTCCAAGCAACACGAAATCGAGACGGTCTTCGCCATGTGGTCGTGAGCTGAGCAAACTTCGAAGGAGTTTCTCGTATTGCTCCGCCGCATCACTTGCAGTTGCCATCATCGGATGAATCTGACTGTCAGGCATTCCAGAGTGATCGCAGAAAATTTCTGAAATCTGTCGCCAATTGCTCAGCGGATTATCGAAAGCCACGCGGCGTTCATCGACAATCCACAAATGCGTCCGAGCCCAAGGAAAAGATCGATATCGCGGATCGGTCATCAGCGATTGATAAAAAGGAAAAGGCGTGGATCCGCCGGAGACGGCGAAATGAAAGTCACCAAACTTTGCGACACAATCCAGTGCACACGAAAGCAAATGGGAACCAAGCAATTCATAAACCGCATACCTATCACTTCCCACCACAACACGCCCTAAAAGTGCGGGGCCGTTGGTGGATTCTTCAAGTGGTGCGAGCGGAATTGGTTCTGGAGTTGTGGTCATTATTCGAGTCTAGCGTGCGCAATATTCCGTTCCAAATTCCGTCACTCATTATGCCAAGACCGTCCATCGCGCTCCATCATTTCGTCCGCTGCTGCTGGGCCCCACGAACCGACTGCGTAGTTACTGGCGATTGACTTGCGAATTCCAGCAGACGAAGAATTTAAGAACGGCATCACTGCCGCCCAACCGCTTTCGACTTCGATGCGATGCTTGTACAAAGATTGATCGCCACGCATTGCGTCAATCAATAATGGGCCATAGGCCTCGAGTGCTTCCACTCCGAATTGTTTATCGAAGTCCGCCTGCATTTCCACGCTTGCGATGCTCAGCGGTGTTCCAGGAACTTTGCATTCGAAACGCAAGCGTGTTTGTTGGAATGGCGCAATTTCTATAACAAGCCGATTGCCAAGCACTTTCCCTGATTGATGTGGCACCGCTTGAAAAAGATTCGCTGCTGGCGACTTGAACTGCACAACAACTTCTGTGCACTTCTTCGCCATATGTTTTCCAGTTCGGAAATAAAATGGCGTACCAGCCCATCGCCAACTATCCACATGCAATTTGATCGCCGCATACGTTTCCGTGGTCGATCCCTTTGCAACTCCAGGCAAATCGACATACGCGCCTTCATCAGCACTTTTTCCATACTGGCCAAGGACTGCATGCATTGCGACCGCATCGGGGGTTGTCTGACGAAGAGCTCGAACAGCTTTGATTTTTTCCGCACGAATATCTTCCGCCGTGATCGCGGTCGGAGGCTCCATTGCCACGAAAGCAAAAATCTGCAGAAGGTGCGACTGAATCATGTCGCGAATAGCGCCTGTTGCATCGAAGAATGCTGTGCGATTTCCAACGCCGACGGTTTCGTTCGCAGTGATCTGAACATGATCGATGTATCGGTGATTCCACACAGGTTCGAACATAGCGTTTGCAAATCGAAGCACCAACATTGCCTGCACAACTTCCTTCCCGAGGTAATGATCAATGCGATAAATATCTTCTTCTTCGAAAACTCGACCAAGAGTTCGGTTGAGGCTTGCTGCGCTTTGTTCGTCGTAACCAAACGGCTTCTCAATAATGATGCGCTGCCATGAACGCTCGTTCGAATTGATCGAACACCAACGCTTGCCTTCAGTGACAAGCGCTGCGTCTTCGATGCGCTGAACAATCGGCTCGTACAACTCTGGACCAACCGAGAGATAGAAAAGTCGATTGCCACGCGTGTTGCTTTCATCATCGAACTTGCGAAGGCGTTCTTCAAGCGCTGGATACATAGAGGTCTGCGCGGCATCTCCTGCGAAATAGTGAATGCACTTTGCGAAATCTGCCCATCGACCTGCGTCCCAACGCTTGGCGTGTTTCTGAACCGAAGTAGCCAGTTCTGCACGCCACGCATCATCAGTCTTTTCGCGCCGTGAAACTCCAAGAACTTTGAAGTGCTCTGGCAACGAGCCAATTGCTCGCATTTCATAGAGAGCTGGAATTAATTTTCGTGCGGTGAGATCACCCGAGGCACCGAAGATGACGAGTACACATGGATCTGGCTTGCGCATGAGGCGCAGTTCTACCACTAACCGAGAATCGAACCAACGGCAGCCGCAACTTCGACGATTCGCTTCCCTGCTGGATCGATGAGCCAGAGCCAATCATCGAAAAGAAATTCGATTCGAGCCGCCAATAGTGCGACGCGACCCATCACGGTAAATCCGAAAGCAGCGCCGAAGGTAATCATGAGATACATGATGCCGACGCGCGCAGCACGGCCAGCGACGCCCTTGTGCTCTACAGAAAAGAAGAAATATGTCAGACAGCAGAGAACGCCAACGACAAGAAGAATGTTGCGCAAGCTTGCCCAGATCGTCGGCCACATCAACCATCCACCTTCTGGGGATTCTGGGCTCAAAACCGGCTGCACAAGTGGCTTCAATGTTGCAACAGTTTGTGCAATCAGATCGCTCTCGACATGACTGACAATCTTTAAACCTGCGGTCACTCCAATAATAAATGCAATTGGCCAGAGACTGATCCATCCACCCTTGGGCGCAAGGCGCATCAATAGCATCAGACCAAGGGCAAGTGCGAAACACATTGCAACTACTTCGCCGGCGGTAGGAGATGGCAAACTTGGAAGCACTTCGTCTCGGACGAGTGCCGGCGTGAGCGCGCCGAATAATTTTGGAACAAGCGAGTCCCAGAATCCAATGACTCCCCAGTATGCAGCAGAGACTCCGATGATGACAGCCTCCGCAAGGCGATACCCAGGATTGTCTCGATACAAGAAAGAAAAGATTGCAAGCGTAAAAAATGCCGCAAGCCAAAGTCCAATCGTATTCGCCCAACTGAATACGAACTTTGTCTGGGATGGATCAGCCATCTGTGCGGCTTCGAATTTTTTCGGCGCGACTCGATGCCATTCAGCCCATTTCTCAGTTGATGCGCCATGTGTGTCGCTCGCTTTGACTTCGACGGATTGATCAACTCGCTCGACATATGCGCGTGCCATCCCCTGCCCGATCGACATACGAATTCCCACAAGCACAACAATCACAGCAACGACGATGACCCAAGTCTTCGATGGCTTCATGACGTCGCCCTCACCTTCGAATTGCGCTGTGCAAAGAACGCAATGTTCCCCAAGATGATCAGCGCAATCATCAACAAATGAGCGCCAAGCTGTGGTCCCATGCGGCGCTGCGCTTCAAGATATTTCGCAGGAATCGCTGCGGAACTGTCTTTGGGTGCAAGGCTGGAATTGACAAGCGATTCATATTCCGCCGCACCTTTGATTGCGCCGAGCAATCCATTCAGTTGCACGGGGTAATACGGATAGAGGCCTGGCGTCTGCACGCCTGTGCAACCAGTGACCATCTTGATCTTGCCGCCGCTGGAAGAGATCACATATTGAATCCATTCCTTTGCGCCCGGATATCCCGCACTGATCGTGATCAGCAGTGGAAAATTATCGACGCGCTGAATTCCTTTGAGCGCAACTACATCGCCAACTGCCACTCCATTCTTCGTGATCGGAAACGCCTTTGCGAAATCAGTCAACATCACTTTCATCACCGATTCATTGCCAGATTGAAAACCGAGATTGACATAATCGACCCCTTCTTTGAGGTTTGGATAATCGGCAAGAATGACTCGCTTAATTGTTTCGTCGATCAACTGCGGACCAAGCGGCCAGAGTGCGATGAAGACCATCCTCAAGCCACGCGCCGCACATTGATGAACCAAACTTGTCGCCATCGGAGTCAACTCGCCACCGCTTGCAGGATCGAAGTCGAATGAGATCAACACGGGAGTTCCAGGCGAGAGTGCTTCGATCTCTTTATAGACAGCACGCGCTGTGGGAGTTGGAGTCTCCGGCAGAGTTTTGCCTGTGATGCCGATGTACAAGATTGGACCTGCGACAGAAATCGCCATCGCAAGAAAAATCCAGCGTCGATCGAGCCCTTCGAGAATGGTGATGAATTTGCTCATGCGTCAGTCTCCCGATCCCATCCAAGATCGATCAACTCCCAAAAGAATTCGCAAGCTTGTTGCGGTCACGCCAAGCGCGATACCAATGAT
>CAMBWI010000018.1 GCA_945871445.1 Singulisphaera sp. GP187
GGTGGTGGTGGACGGCGCTAAACATCAGCGCCGGGTGCATGAGTTTGAGATGGCATTACACTCTTCAAACTTATGACAAGTAAATATCGAACAACGCCCACTATCACTGAGGGAATGCCAAAGGGCATTCCATACATCGTTGGAAATGAAGCGGCTGAGCGTTTTTCTTTTTATGGAATGAAGACCATCTTGGTGGTTTTTATGACGCAGTATCTGATGACTGCGAGTGGTAGCCCGAATTATATGACTGACACTCAGGCGCGCGAGTGGATGCATCTCTTTGTTGCGAGCGCATATTTTTTCCCAGTCATCGGTGCGATTATTGCTGATGCATTTCTTGGCAAGTATCTCACGATCTTGTCGCTTTCAGTCGTCTATGTGATTGGGCATCTCTGTTTAGCCTGTATTGATTTGCCATCTGCTGCGCTCAATGCGACGTTCGATCCACGGGGTTGGATGATCGCAGGATTATTGTTGATTGCTATTGGATCAGGTGGAATCAAGCCGTGCGTTTCGGCGCACGTCGGAGATCAATTTGGTCATGCCAATAGGCACTTGATCGAAAAAGTTTTTGGATGGTTTTACTTTGCGATTAACTTTGGTTCGTTCTTTTCGACATTGCTCACTCCTTGGCTACTGAAGAATTACGGGCCCGGCTGGGCGTTCGGTGTGCCTGGAATCTTGATGGCCATCGCAACGATTATCTTTTGGATGGGGCGCAATCGATTTACCCACATTCAGCCGCGCGGAATGCAATACTTCGCAGAGACATTTGGTCCTTCTGGCTTAATGTCAATTCTGAAGTTGGTTCCTCTCTATCTCTTTGTCGCAGTCTTCTGGTCGCTGTATGACCAAGGCGGTAGTGCTTGGGTGCAACAAGCTCAGCAAATGAATCTCAATTTTATGGGATTGACTTGGCTTGAAAGTCAGATTCAAGCAATTAATCCGCTTTTGATTCTTATCTATATCCCGCTCTTTGCATATGTCATTTATCCACTCATGTCGAAACTTTTCAAGTTGACTCCGCTTCGAAAGATTTTGATGGGATTCGCACTGACGGTGCTTTCATTTATGATTGCGGCGCACGCACAAGGTTTGATTGACAAAGAAGTCGAACGCTTTCGTGAAGTACTCACTCCGATGTGTGCTGCAGGCACTCTTGATACTGCAGCGACTTGTGCTCTTATGCGAGCAGACGAGATGAATTCCTCTGCAATTGATCTTGAAGCAGCGAATGGAGATCAGGCCAAGATGTTGGCTTCACTGACTGATGCTGGCGTTGCAGTTTTCAAAGATGGAACGACGCTTCAAGCACAGTGGCCAACAGTTGGTTGGCAACTTCTGGCGTATCTCGTCATCACAGCTGCCGAAGTTCTTGTGTCGATTACCTGTCTCGAGTTCAGCTACACACAGGCGCCAAGGCATATGAAGTCGCTCATTATGAGTTTGTATTTACTGTCTGTTGCTCTTGGAAATCTTTTTACCGTTGCGGTCAATCATTTCACACAGGATGCCAGTGGAAATACCACACTCGTTGGCGCCAGCTATTACTGGTTCTTTACGAATCTCATGATTTGGACAACAGCGCTCTTCGTCCTTGTCGTGATTTTCTATAAACCACGCGCCTATTTGCAGGATGATCCAAACGAACTCGGCGAAGTAGTTCAATAGTTCGACGTTTACGCCAATGCGAGTGCGTTTTCGATGATCGCGTTCAATGTCGCGCTTGGTCTCATCGCCGCCGCAGCAAGCTTTGGATTTGGGTGGTAATAGCCGCCGACATCGATTGGCTTTCCTTGTACGCCGTTCAATTCAGCAACGATTGCCGCTTCGTTTGTAGTCATCGCCTTTGCAATTGGCGCAAAGTGTGCAGCGAGTTGCTTGTCTGCGGTTTGCTCAGCCATCGCCTGAGCCCAGTACATGCCGATATAGAAATGACTGCCACGATTATCCAGTTCGCCAACTTTTCGCGCTGGTCCACGGTTGTGTTTTAGATACTGCGAAGTAGCAGCATCGAGCGCATCGGCGAGAACCTTCGCTCGCTTGTTGCCCGTGCGATCAGACATATGTTCCAGCGAAGCTGCAAGAGCAAGGAATTCTCCAAGCGAATCCCAGCGCAACGAGTTTTCCGCATTGAACTGTTGGACATGCTTTGGTGCGGATCCACCAGCGCCAGTTTCAAACAATCCGCCACCACTCATCAGCGGAACGATTGAAAGCATCTTGGCACTTGTTCCAAGTTCAAGAATTGGAAAGAGATCGGTGAGGTAGTCGCGAAGAACATTGCCGGTCACGGAAATCGTGTCCTTGCCGTCCTTCATACGCTCGAGAGAGAATTTGCACGCAGCAGTTGGCGCCATAATGTGAAATTCAAGACCCTTCAATTCTCCCTTCGACTCATGCTCCGCGAGATATTTCTTTACTTTCACAAGCAATTGCGCATCGTGCGGACGCTTTTCGTCCAACCAGAAAACAGCAGGGGTGGCGGAAAGTCTTGCACGTGATATTGCAAGCTTGACCCAATCCTTGATCGGTGCGTCTTTCACCTGACACGCGCGCCAGATGTCGCCAGCTTCGACTGTGTGTTGCATCAGTACAGCTTTGCTTGATGAGTCAACCACGCGCATCGTTCCGCCGGACTTCATTTCAAATGTCTTATCGTGTGATCCATATTCTTGCGCTTGCTGAGCCATCAATCCAACATTGGGAATACTGCCCATCGTTTTTGGATCGAATGCGCCGTTCTTCTTGCAGAAGTCGACGACAGCTTGATAGACACCTGCATATCCACGATCCGGAATGCAAGCTTTGGTGTCTTGTGTCTTGCCTGCTGCGTTCCACATCTTTCCGCTTTCACGCAACATCGCTGGCATCGAAGCGTCGACAATAATGTCGCTGGGAACATGCAAATTTGTAATGCCTTTGTCACTGTCGACCATTGCAATCCCAGGGCCGCCGTCATAAACAGCTTTGATGTCCGCTTCAATAGCGGCTCGTTCTGCTGATGGAAGCGTCGCAATCTTGCCGACGAGATCTCCGAATCCATTCTTCACATCGACGCCAAGTTTGGCGAGTGTGGTCGCGTGCTTATCGAAGACGGGCTTGAAGAAGGCATGCACTGCGTGTCCGAAGATGATCGGATCTGAAACTTTCATCATCGTTGCTTTCAAATGCAGCGAAAAGAGCACGTTTTCTGCGCGCGCTGCTTCAACTTGTGCTGTCAAGAAAGCAACAAGTGCCTTCTTGCTGAGGAATGTTCCATCGAGAATTTCGGCATCGCGAAGTTTCAGGCCATCCTTCAGAACAGTCACTGCTCCATCTGCAGCAACATGCTCTATTCGAACAGTCGTCGCACTGCCAATCGTGATGGACTTTTCGTTGCCGAAGAAATCTCCCGAGGTCATGCTGGCAACATGTGTCTTGCTATCGCTTGTCCATGCACCCATCTTGTGAGGCTTGTCCTTTGCATATGCCTTGACAGCCTTGGGGGCGCGACGATCTGAATTGCCTTCGCGAATCACTGGATTGACAGCGCTTCCTTTGATCTTGTCATAGCGCGACTTTGTCTCTCGCTGAGCATCGTTGGCAGGCTCTTCAACATAATCGGGAAGTGCGTATCCCTGTTTCTGCAATTCAATAATTGCAGCCTTTAACTGTGGCACTGATGCGCTGACATTTGGAAGCTTGATGATGTTCGCTTCGGGTGTGAGGCACATACGGCCAAGTTCAGCTAGTGCATCTTCGATGCGTTGATCTGGTTTCAGGCTTTCTGGAAAACTAGAAATGATTCGACCTGCAAGCGAGATGTCACGGGTTTCAACTGCAATGCCAGCAGGCCCGGTAAATGCGCGAATGATCGGGAGGAGGGAATACGTTGCCAAAGCAGGTGCTTCGTCGGTGTGTGTATAGATGATGGTTGGAGTTGTCATTTGAAGTCCGTGTGTTGAAAAAGTCTTGCAGTACGCGAAAGTCAGAACGAAATTTGCGGATGGATAGTGTACGGAAAGATGCGCAAATTGTGGGTATGTCAAAGAGACTGACGAAGCCTGGCCGCATCTGCTCGCATTTCTGCCTCGCCCAATTATTCGCGTTTTCGATCAGTCGATCTGCAAGACAGTGCCTGAACTGTTGTTGGCTTTGGAGGAGTCATTCGGAATCAAAATACGTCAATTCTTTAACCCTTGTAGATTTTCATCGTGGCGAAAATCGAAAATCCCGCAAGTCAAATTGAGAGCGCACTCTCAAATGGAAATTTTGGATTGGCGCTCATTCTTGCAGACAAACTTGTCGCAACTTCCAAGCGTAGTTTGCTTGGATGGGTCAGCCGCGCTCGCGCCAACCTTGGACTTGGGAAAATTTGCGATGCTGATGAAGATCTTGATGTTGCGATTCGTCTTGCTCCGGATGATGCGCAGTCAATTCTTCTGCGTGGCATGGTCGATCAGAGACTGGGGCGAATCGACCGTGCAGTTGATCGACTACGAAAACTTGCTGCTTCACATTCGCCATATGCAATTGAAGCATCAGTGATGTTTGCAGAGACGCTCTATTTTTCTCATCGGCGGGATGAATTCAAAAAGTTCGTCGAAGCAGGGGGCGTCTGGTCGAATGATCCTCGGCGAGCATTGATGATCGCTCGAGTGCGTGCTGTCGCAGATCCCACTGGAGCACTCGATGATGTGCTTGCAATCACAAAAAGTACAAGTAGCGTCGTACTTCGTCGTGTTGCGGGCTTTGATGCAGTGCAAATGTTGGACAAAGCAGGGAGATATCGTGAGGCATTTGATCTGGCAGATCACTTGCATTCGACAACGACACCGCCGTTTGATGTCGATGGAATGATTGATTCTGTACGCGAACAACGCGAACTGCTGAAGAAGGGACGTGCATGGTGTGCTCCACGGGTTGAACCAGTTGATGGAGTTGCGATGGTCGTTGGTTTGCCAAGATGCGGCACCACTCTTCTGGAACAAATGCTCGACAGTCACTCGAAGATCAGCGGCATCGGTGAATATGACGGCGTTGAAGTCATGGGGACAGGGATCATTTCGACTGGGATTCCAATGCGAAACCTTGGGATGTTGCCACGCGAAGCTGGTGAAGCGTTGCAGCGGGGATATCTTCGAGGTGCGACGAGACTGCGCAGAGATGGTGCTCAGTGGGTCTTTGATAAAAATTTGCGTGCATGGAAATGGTTGCCAGTTGTTGCGGCGATTCTTCCAGGAGCAGTCTGTTTTTACGTTGCTCGCGATCCGCGTGACATGGCGATCAGCACTTTCCTTTCATTCTTTCATCCGATCAGCGATGGTTGGACTGGCAAGATCAATTCTCTGCGGAGAGTGATTGATGCCGAGCGTTCCATTCTTCCAGAGGCGCTTGAAACGCTTGGTATTTCGCACGAGAGCATCGTCTACGAAAACTTGGTCGCGGATCCAGCGGGGCACGCAAAGCGCTGTTTGGATCGACTTGGACTTGAGACGCAAGCGAGCGTCCTGAAGCCGCAAGAGAACCAGCGCGCAGTTTTCACCCTCAGTCACGAGCAGGTGCGAAGACCAATCAACAACACATCGATTGGCCGATGGGAAAATTATGCATGGGCATTTGATAGTGCGTGGGATTCGCTTGCAGCTGCGCATGATGCGCGGCGGAAGGGTTCAGTTTGAACCAACTATAGAAGCCGAATTCTGCAACGGAGTCTCGTCTCAAACTGTCATTCTGCTTTGCAACTCAGATTCTGATGATTCAGCGGCTTCTACGCACTGTTTTACGTGTTAAAAATCAGATTTTTGTAAAAATACAGATATTACTTGTCACCTTCATTTTTCGAGAGACAATGATAAGAGAGTATGTCTAAATCAATTCCAAATTTTAGATTTGTCGCATTTGTCACGTTACTCCTATCGATGCCATACTCGACTGCGCTTGCGCAAAGTCCGCCAATTGTCAACTGGGTCTTCAACCCTACGAGTGGCATTCAAATTTACACATTGACCTATCGCCCGACGAATGCGACTCCTGGTGCTCGATATCCAGCCATCGTGTTTGTACCTGGTGGAGTTGGAACCAACACTGCATTTTCCGCTGCCAATATGCAGGCTCAGGCAGATCAAGGTTTCATCGCGGTCAGCTTTGATCCTGATGGTCGTGGACTGAGTACTGGCGGTGGGACTTTTACATACGAAGATTTCGGCGGACCTCTCCAGCAAGATGGCTTGCATCAAGTGCTCAAGTATGTCTCGACCCGTGCGGATGTCTTGGGCGAAAACATCTTTGTGCAATCTCGATCCTTCGGAGTCACATTGTCTGCTGGAGCACTTGCCAGATATCCGCACACGCCGCAAGTCAAAGCATTTGTCGAGTGGGAAGGTCCAGCTGATCGAACCGATATGACATCGATGACGGGACATCCTCAAACCGATGACGCGTTTTGGTTGCCTCGTGAGCCAACTAATTTCATTGGAAGTTTCAAAGGCGACTTCATATCGATTCAATCGATCATTGATCATGTTCAACCAGATCATCTACACACAATTAAGTTGAACAATGGCGCTGTCAATCAAGCGAGTGGCGGTTCTGGTCTTTCGCGATTTGTGCGTGTCAATGGAGCAACGGGAGCAGGATCGAATCTTGTCAATCAGATTTATAGCGGAACTTTTCTCGCATCGACATTGCCAGAAACAACTGCATTAGAACCATATTTGCGTGGGATTATGCAGGAAATGGTGGCTCGACCTGTACGGCCTCGAGTTGGTGATCTCAACGGCAATGGCTCGGTCGACGGCGCAGATTTATCGATGATTCTTTCTGCGTGGGGTACATATAATTGGGATGCGGATCTGAATGACGATCAGCAGGTCGATGGTGCGGATCTCGCATTGATACTTGCAGCTTGGACAAGTGGAGGTGGCGGCACTGGTCCATGGAACAATAATATTGATGTGTATCTCTTTGCTCCGGGAGCGAATCCACTGCGCGTTCATACATTTCCGCGTGCGGGAGTTTCCACTGTTGCATCATTGGCATCTGGAGAATTGATCGCTGCATTCCAGTGGTTTCCAGAGACTCCATTGGAGTCATTCGACCGCATTGCGCTCAGTCGCTCAACTGATAACGGTATGACTTGGACAGCACCGACAACGATTGTGCTGACTGGTTTGGTATCCGATGATCGTGCGCCTTTCGATCCGACGCTCGCAATTCTCGATGATGGGCGCATTCGCCTCTATTTCACGATGAATAAACTTGCCACTGGCGCGATCCCTCGCATCGGTAGCGCAATCTCGATTGACGGGGTTCACTTTGATCTCGAACCTGGCGACCGATTTGCAGTAAGCGGTCAAATGGTGATCGACTGCGCAGTTTCTCGACTCAATGGCGTGTGGCAGTTGATATCACCGAACCAGACTGTCAACGGCACAGCATTTCGCGCAACGAGTAGTGATGGATTGAACTTTGTTCGTCAGGCTGATCTTGTAGGTGCGTCAACAAATCGATGGCTTGGCGCGATGATTCAGATTCCCAAAGGTCTGAGGTTTTATGGAACAAGCAATACAGGAATTTGGAGTGCACGCTCTACCAATGGCTCAATATGGAATATAGATAGTGTCACATATCCCATTCCTGGTGCTGATCCGGGCGTTGTTTCTCTACCAAATGGATCGATTTTGATGACAGTCACTGGACCACCTGGTGGGGGATAAACGAATACCTGCTCCTGCTCCTGCTCCTGCATATCTAGGAGTCTGTAAAGAGTCATAGAGAACGTTATCTTCGTGGGGTGAGTTGTGCGAAATCTAAAAATGCAATTCGGTGCGTGGAACTTTCGCTTGCGTTGGTAATAGTTGGGCTTACTTCGTGCGCTTCAACCGCACCCGTCGGCATGGTCTTGATCCCTGCGGGAGAATTTTCGATGGGAAGCGTGGACTTGCTTGCGCGCGCCGACGAACATCCGATTCACCGCGTGCGAATAAACGCTTTTTGGATGGATGCAACTGAAGTGACCAACCAACAATTTGCGAAGTTTGTCGATGCGACGGGATACAAGACGATGGCAGAGCGTCCAGTTGACTGGGAAGAACTGAAAAAACAAGTGCCTGTAGGAACACCCAAGCCACCTGATGAAATGTTGCAGCCGGGATCGCTGGTATTCGTTCAGTCTGAGACATCAGTGCCCACAAACGATCCGAGCCGTTGGTGGGTGTGGACAACTGGGGCTTCTTGGAAACATCCAGAAGGACCTTCATCCAGCATCGAGGATCGAATGGAGCATCCTGTTGTCCAAGTCGCGTTTGTTGATGCGATTGAATATGCGAAGTGGACGGGAAAGCGTTTGCCCACAGAAGCCGAGTGGGAATATGCAGCGCGTGGTGGACTCGATGGGAAAGCGAACTGCTGGGGCAACGAGCCGATAGTCCCAACGCGCGCAAATACATGGCAAGGAGAATTTCCAGTAAAGAATGAGCAACTCGACGGTTTCACGCGCACTGCACCTACCAAGAGTTTCGCACCAAATGGATATGGACTCTATGAAATGGCTGGAAATGTTTGGGAGTGGTGCGCGGATCAATATCGCCCCGATACATACGCAATTCGTGCAGAGTCGATAGAGAAGGGGGCGTGTGCAATGAACCCCCAAGGGCCGTCGACGAGTTTTGATGCGAATAATCCAGACGCACCAGATGTTCGAGTGAATCGAGGAGGTTCGTTCTTATGCAATGACAGTTACTGTGCGAGTTACCGTCCGAGCGCTCGTATGGCGACGACGCCCGATACTTCGCTTGCGCATCTGGGGTTTCGCTGTGTTCAATCGTTGCCGAAGTAGTGCACTTGGAATGCGCTTTCAATCCATTTGTAATCGATTGAATAGTCATTGCTCCACGCAAGAAAAGTCATTGCCCACTCAAGGACATCATTGGTGTACCGTGCTTGATACAGTTCCATATTCCAACGAAAATCCATGATCCCTATTCCTTCAAATCCCACAAAGTGGCTTAAAAATCGAACGCTTCCTCTTCTCGCCGCGCTTCTGGCATGCATTGGTTTGTACCCAATCTTTATGTTAAAGCCGGGCATGTCGGAAAATCTATTCCAAGCGGTAGTTATCTGTATACCGCTTTTTGGATTGTTCGCATTGACCCATTGGAAGCGCGCCATTCCACTGGTTGGTCTTTTTCTTGTGATGATCATCTGGAGTTGGCTGTCATTTGGCTTTGATCAGACGAGGGTGGCACGCAGTCCAATCTCGTATTTAGCCTGTTTGTATTACATCTATGCAATCGTCGTCCTTGCAAGTGAGCTGTTAAAGAACGAATCATTGATTGATGATCGTGTGTATGGCGGTATCGTAATTTATCTATTGGCAGCCATGATGTTTTCGAGTTTGCATAGACATGTCTCGGCAGTCGATCCGAATGCTTATTACCAGACTTTTGATGAGAAGCCACTCTTGATGTTGTGGAAAGAATCACTTTATTATTCAGTCTCAGCAATCACCACCTTGGGATTTGGCGACATTATTCCAGTCTCGAACTGGGCACGTGCTGTAACGATCCTCGAAGCTATTAGTGGAATCTTCATCACAATTGTCTTCATCGCCCGTTTGGCATCCTTGCCAACGAAGCATGCAAAACATTCATAGTAAATTCATTCTTGATTAAAAAAACAATACGCTTGAATCAATTCAATCCTCGGCAACGATTATGGCTCGCTCCAACTTTGTTTTGGATCTATACCCTCTCCTATGCCGCTTTCGTTGTGGCCGCTGCGTTTTTCACATTCGAAAATGGCGATCCTGTAGGTGGACTCGCACAGCCGGCCTTCGCAGGATTGAGTTTCGGAGTCGTCGCTGGATTTGCGCTGATATTTGGCGCATTTGTGCTTGCAATGATCTACGCGCTTCTTGGTCCGCGTGAACAAGAAACCCCATCGAGATCGAATAGATGATCTATCAAACCAGCACATTGGCAATTATTGTCTTTGCGGCATTCGTTGGTCTTGTTCTTGCTCTCAGTTTCTGGCTTGCATCTCGAGCAAAGAGTGCAAGCGGTTATTTCGCCGCTCATGGTCAGGTTGGATGGTTCGTCAATGGAATTGCATTCGCAGGTGACTATCTTTCTGCTGCAAGTTTTCTTGGCATCTGTGGAATGATTGCTTTCTTCGGCTATGACGGCTTCCTTTATTCAATCGGATATCTCGCTGGATGGATCGTCGCACTCTTTGTCATCGCGGAACCCATCAAGAAACTTGGGAAGTACACACTCGCCGACGCGCTGAATGCAAAGTTCAACTCTCGCGGGATCAAATTGATTGCAGCAATTACAACGCTTGTCATTTCTCTTTTCTATCTTGTGCCACAGATGGTTGGCGCTGGTGCGCTGGTAAAGCCACTTCTTGGTTTGCCGCACTGGGCGGGTGTGATGATGGTGGGCGCAACGGTCACCGTTATTGTTGCAACAGGTGGAATGGTCAGCACGACTTGGGTTCAGTTCATTAAGGGGACATTGCTTGTCATTGTTTGCGCATTTGTCGTCGTGCTTCTTTTACAGCGTGGTTTTTCGTTGCCAGCATCACCCATTGAATCGACTGAAGTGCAGACAATCTCCAAAGGACCAAGTGGAACGATTGTCAATGGCGAACCACTTTCCCTTGAGAATCAGCTGGATTCTGGGCTGCGTGCGAAACATGGATTGGGATTTGGAAGTGTTGCAGAGCTACCGAATGGTGTGAATTCGACAGGTCCGCTTGGGCCGCTTCTGTATATCGAAACTTTTTCAAAGTCGACGATCACAACATGGCGCAAGGGGGCTGATGCAAATGGCGCAACAACGTACACGCCAGTCCCCAGATCTGGGCAGGATCTTCTCCTTCCAGGAAGCAGCCCCACATTTCAAAGTGTGCGAAGTGATGGCATCTTTGCCAAGCTTGATTTCTTTTCGTTGATGCTTGCGCTTTTTCTAGGCACTGCAAGTCTGCCACATATTCTCATTCGCTACTACACGGTCAAAGACGCTGTCGCTGCGCGCAAGAGCACCGTTGTTGGGATTGGAGCAATTGGTCTTTTTTATATTTTGACTTTATATCTTGGTATTGGCGCGATGACGAGCGGTTCGCTCGATCCAACAGATTCCAATATGTCTGCGCCGCTTCTGGCTCGCACGTTTGGCAACGGCACCTTCGCTGTGATCAGTGCCGTTGCATTCACCACTGTCCTTGGAACAGTGAGTGGCTTGATTCTGGCTGGTGCTGGTGCCGTTGCTCACGACCTTATGAAGGACTATTGGGGTATGAACCTCAGCGATCGTCAACAGGTACGAGCTGCAAAATTTGCTGCGATTGGGCTTGGAGTAGCGGCAATCTTTTTAGGTGTTTTCTTTGAGAAAATGAATGTCACATTTCTAGTTGGCTGGGCATTTAATGTTGCCGCAAGCGCAAATCTCCCCGCACTCGTCATGCTTTTATATTGGAAGCGCACAACGAAAGCAGGAATCATTTCCGCGATGGCCGTCGGACTTGTATCTAGTCTCGCATGGATTCTGGCATCGGCAGACACGCTGGAGAAAGTGTTTGGATTTTCGGCAGCGGATGCAGCAACGTCAGCATTGGTTCCATTCAGTCAGCCTGCCATTGTGACGGTTCCGCTTGGATTTGTCGTTTTGATCCTTGTTTCGTTATTCACAAGCAAATCACCAACTACTGCAGAGTGATTGAGAGATAGAAAGTCTGTCATCGATGCAGATGAGGTCAAGCACGGCGATGGTTGATCAGTCCTTTGATGATTATGACCTGCGCCGAATCAAATCCCTTTTGCAACTGCCTTTTTGGTCATTGCTCGAGAAGCCTTGATGATCGCATCCGCACCCTTGGGATTCGCCTTGCATTCAAGCAGGGCGGACAGGATCAGAGGGGCAACAATTGTCGCATCGGATTCGATCACAAACATTGGAGTCTTCTCGGTCAGTTTGTCCCAAGTGATTTTCTCGTTGGGTGTTGCGCCAGAATATGAACCATACGAAGTGGTCGAATCGGAGATCTGACAGAAATATGCCCACGGCGCAGCCTTTTGCTGCAAGTCATATTTGATCGACGGCACGACGCAAATTGGAAAGTCGCCGGCGATGCCACCACCAATTTGAAAGAATCCGACTCCTTTGCCCTTTGAAAGCACTTTGTAATCGTCGTACAGATTGGCCATGTATTCGATGCCTGATTTCACAATGTTTGCGCTACATTCATCACACTTCACGTGAGATGCGAAGATGTTGCCGAAGGTCGAGTCCTCGTGACCTGGAACAACGATTGGCAATTTTGCTTTCGCAGCAGCAAGAAGCCAGCATTCGTCAGGATTACCTTCGTAATGCTTTGGGTTGATTGCAAGAACGAGGTCATAAAAGTATTCGTGCCAGAAGCGACGATCGCCATTTTTTGTTGCGCTTTTCCACATCGGCACAAGAATCTTTTCGACTGCTCGAAATGCTTCATCTTCTGGAATGCTCGTGTCAGTCACGCGCCGCATACGCTGCTTCAGAATCTTGGTGTCATCGCGCTTGGTGAAATATCGATATTCAGGAAAGTCTTTGTAACTGTCGTGTGCGACGAGTCGAAAAATTGATTCTTCCAAATTCGCACCTGTCACCGAAAGTCCGTGAACAAGTCCAGCGCGAATAGCGGGGGCAAGTGTGATTCCCAATTGCGCTGACGACATCGCACCCGCAATGGCCCAGTACATCTTGCCACCAGCGCGTACATGATCCCAATATGCGAACAAAGCATCGCGCATCGCACGCGAATTGAAGTTCATGTAATTGTGCGAGATGAAATTTAGAATTGGAAGCGAAGACTTGGGCGTGGGCATAGGTCGTGTGTTTTATCGCAAGTTCGTGTTCGATGCTGCGTGCCTTTGGAAATGGTGTACGCGGCGAATGTGCTCGGAGGCACTGGGCAAAGCACAAGCGCTGGGCAAAGCACAAGATATTTAAAGAAGGAATTTCGCTCTCTTCGTGTTACATTGAATCCAATGAAGCAATCTACGACCGCCATCGCCAGCATTTTTCTAACTGGCTGCGCCATTTTTCTTGGGCAAATGAATGCCACCGCCGTTGCGCGGGGATCGCGTGGAGGCGAGGGCGGCGTCGCGGACGCATCAAATGATTGTGCGAGTGCGCCAAATGCGATTGTTGGCAACAACCCGTTCAACACCACTGGAGGGATTCCCAGTATCAGTTTTACAGGCACTCCTTGCGGCGACTACTCCGCGTACAACTGTAAGTTTTTCACTTTCATTCCAGTCCTCACCGGTGTGCACGTATTCTCGACCTGCGGTGGATCATCTTGGGACACAATTGTTGCTGTCATGACCGACTGTAGTCCAACTTGGACACAGTTGGGATGTAATGACGATGCATGCGATTACCAAAGCACCGCAGCTGCAAGTTTGGTTGGAGGAACTTCTTACAAGATTATGATCGGTGGCTACGGCGGTGGCGATATGGGGCCCGGAACACTCATCATCACCGAGCCATCTTCTGGTGGTGGACCTCCGGTTCCCGATGTCATCGTCGGCGCTATCCCGGATGTGTCGAAGTATGGATCGGTGGTCGTGGGTGGACAGACAATCATGGCGTATTCGTTTGGCACAACGAGTTGCAATATTGGCACTGGGCAACTGAGTTGGTATGGATCACCCGACAATCGCCATCCATTCATTCCTATGAATATGTACCGATACAAAGACGGGCGTATCGAACAGATCGGAATGAGTTGGGGCAAGCATGGATTCTGTGCACTGCAAGGAACTCTTTGCGGCCCGTGCATTCCCGCTGGTGGCGGATGTCCGCCGATCTTGGGCATCGGTTGTTCCGATCCATATGACTCTGGACTCAACGGCTCACAGAGTGGCCTGGGAACGCGCAGAGAAGTGAACGCTGCAACCGGTTCTTTTCCGGGCAATTTCAATTCTGGTGTTCCCGCCGCGCAGGCCACAATTGGTCGAAGACTTCAAGTGGCCGCAACCGATCTTGATCCATTGCTCAATGCTGGCGCGATCTACCTCGCAGAAGGTCAGTACATCCATCCCGAGGATGCAGCTGCTGGCAAAGACAATAACAACGCATCGTGGCGAAAAGTCACTGTCGGAAGTCTTACTGCCGGTGCATACACACTCTCTCTCATTGGTCCCACGAATCAACAGTATGCGGCCATCGAGGCTTGGAAAACTTTCGATTCAACTGTTTCGATTGTGACAGCTGATGTTGTTGATGATGGTCGCTTCATCATTGGCTATTCGGTGAAGAGCAACGGCAGTGGAAAATGGCGTTATGAGTTTGCTGTACAGAACCTGAACTCGGATCGTTCGGGGCGTTCTTTCTCGCTGCCAATCCCCGCAGGAGTTGGGATCACCAATGCTGGATTCAAAGATATTCATTATCACTCGAGTGATCCATACGACCCGACCAATTGGACGCTTTCGATTTCTGATGGCGCGATCACATGGACCGGTGGGACTTATGCGGTAAACCCAAACAGCAACGCTCTGCGCTTTGCAACGCTTTACAATTTTTGGTTTGATGCGGATACCGCACCGACCACGGCGAACGCGACCATTGGTTTGTTTAAGCCTGGCGCTGCAGGCTCAGCAGATTCGGTAATCGTTGCAATCGGTTCTCCAAGCGCGCCGATGAATCTCGCGGATCTCAATGGCGATGGATTTGTGAGTGGATTGGATCTTGCGATTCTCCTCGGCAACTGGGGTGGGTCTGGAATTGGTGACATCAACGGATCAGGAACTGTCGACGGAATGGATCTTTCGTATTTGTTGAGCGCTTGGAATTCATAGCGGTTGTGGTTCGCGGTTGAAGAGTCGTGCGGGTCTTAGTTTCTGCGAGATCTGGAGAGATCATTGATTGACTGCGAAGTCCGTATCCTCTTGTGATGCCAACGACCTTTCATTTGATTGAATCTTCTCCCACATTGACTCACGTTGCAGTCGTCGGCGCGCTCGACCTTGCAGGTACACGAGAAATCGAGTTGAAATTCACCGCAACCACTGCAGGTCGTCACAAGCCTGTGATCATCGATCTTTCCCAGGTGAGCTTTCTTTCCTCGGCTGGACTTGGATTGTTCATTCAAATTGCGCGCTCGCTCCGTGCAGACAAGCATTCAGCTGTGGCGTTCGCTCCAAACGAGATTTCCAAACGCGCCATTCAAATTTCAAAGCTCGATTTTATTTTGCGTATCGCTGGCACTCTCGAAGAAGCTTTGGAATTGGCGAAACTTCCAGCGAGCTCGGTTGCACGATAACAATAACCCAATGTCAACAACCGATGAAACGGTGGTGGATCAACTCTCGCTGACTGTTGGCGGAATGGTGTGCGCGGGTTGCGCTGCATCGGCACAATCGAAATTGTCAAATGTTGCTGGGGTTGAAAATGCAACTGTCGATTTCGCAAGTGGAGTTGCAAGCGTTCGTGGACGCGGAATTATTGTGTCGTCGATCGTTGATGCTGTTCGTCGTGCTGGTTTCGATGCGACATTGCACTCTCCAAAGTCATCTGACCACGATCCTCTTGCAGTACTGGTTGAATTGCAGGCAAGAAATGATCGCAATCAAATGATTCGTGAAAGTCAGTGGTTTCGACGCATGCTGGTGGCGGGTTCGATTTGGGTCGCTCTCGAAACACTTCACTGGACAGTTGCGCATGACCATGCGATGACATGGGTTGGGTGGACGATGTTCATTGGCACAGCGATCGCGCTGGTTTTCGCAGGCGGAGGCTTTTTTTCTAGTGCGTGGCGGGCTGCAAAGCACGGCACCACAAATATGGACACGCTTGTGGTCATCGGAGTCAGCGCATCATTCGCACTGAGCACTTGGATTTTCTTCGCACAGCAGTTTGCGCACACGATGTTGGATTCACCGCTCTATTTTGCAGAGGCCACTGCGCTTCTTGGAATCATCAGCGGTGGTCACTGGTTGGAATCTCGCGGATCAAGTCGCGCAAATTCGGCTGTCAAGGAACTACTGCAACTTCAGCCAGAATCTGCAGAACGTTTCGATTCCAATGGAACACTTGAAATTGTTCCCGCAGCATCGATTCAAATCGGTGATCGAATCAATGTTCGGCCTGGTGGTCGAATCTCTGTCGATGGAACAATCATCGAAGGTCGAGCATCTGTTGACGAAAGCTCGTTGACGGGCGAACCGCTTCCGATCCTGCGACAAATTGGCGATTCAGTTTCGTCAGGCACGATTGCACTTGATGGACATTTGATTGTGCGAGTTGTCGCTTGCGGCAGCGCCTCTGCTCTAGGGCGAATTGCCCAGTTGGTCTATGAAGCTCAAATCACGCAAGCGCCGATCCAGCGATATGCAGATCGTGTTTGTCGCATTTTCGTTCCTGCTGTCTTGGTGATTGCACTTGCGACATTCTTTCTCTGGTGGGGAATTGCATCTTTGAATGTTGCGGTGATTACGGCAGTCACCGTACTGGTCATTTCTTGCCCATGTGCGCTGGGAATTGCAACTCCGCTTGCTGTTCTGGTTGGAACTGGCGAAGCGAGTCGTCGAGGAATTCTGGTTCGCAGTGCATCTGCTCTTCAAACTGCCTCTGGAGTACGCACTGTGATTTTCGATAAGACAGGGACGATCACCTCAGGTCGAGCCACGCTTGATCAAATCGAAGTCATCGATAATCGTTGGTCGCAGCAACAACTTTTGGCTTGGGCTGCTGCTGCGGAAATGCAAAGTGAACACCCACTCGCACGCGCTGTCGTCAGAGAGGCGCAGGCGCGCAAGATCGAAATTCCATCTGCCGAAAATTTCAGCGCAGAGCCTGGTATTGGTGTACATGCAACGGTGGAAGGCAAAGCGATCGCAGTTGTTCGCGATGAAATCGCAACAGCCCGAATTGAAGTCGACGGAGCGATAGCAGCGAGATTGATGCTGACAGATCGAGCGCGACCAGAATCTGCAGTGGCGATTGCATCGCTTCGTTCGATGGGATGTGCAGTTGGAATGTTGACGGGAGATCGCAAAGCATCGGCGCTTGTCGTCGCAACGGCGGCGGGATTGCGCAGTGATGAAGTGATGGCCGATCAAACTCCCCAGTCGAAGTCCGCAGCCATCGCTGCGCGTGGCGCTTCGACGGTGATGATGATCGGCGATGGGATCAACGATGCTGGCGCGCTTTCTGCAGCAGGAATTGGAGTCGCAATGGGCAGTGGCACTGCGCTCGCAGCAGCAAGCGCGGATGCGATTCTCATTCGCGATGATCCGCGTGAAGTCGCTGAGTTGATCAGCGTCGCACGAGAAACAATTGGAGTTGTTCGCCAGAATCTGTTGCTGGCATTCATCTATAACGCTGCAGCGATTCCGCTGGCGGCGTTTGGTTTTCTTGGTGCATACGGGCCGATCATCGCAGCGGTTGCGATGGGGCTTTCCAATATTTCAGTTGTCGCAAACACGCTTCGCTTGCGAGCAAAGTTGACTCGTCAGCGCAAGAGGCTTGCTTCGGGTACACCATCCCTATGAGCAAACATTTCTTCCAGTACGCAAATGCGAAGTTGGGTGCAATGAGTGTTCTTTGCGCATTCTGCGTCGCATCGACAGGATGCGTGACACAAGCTCGAACAATGTCCAGCCTTCCGTGCGCTGAAGAAATTCATTCAAATGTCACATATGCGGTGGTGAAACTATCTGCGAAAGCGGCTGCCGATCCATTCGACACAGACACTCAGTTATGCCTCGCATACGCATACATTGCGCAGGAGAAATTTCCTGCTGCGATTGAAGCCGCATCGCGAGTACTTGCGATTGATAAGGCAAATGCTCTCGCACTTCGAATGCGTGCATTCGCGCGATATCGACTTGGTCTCTATCAAATAGCGATCGATGATGCGAGTGCGTCGCTCAAGTTTGAGACTTCAGGCGAGGCGTACGAAATAATGGGTAAGTGCCGACTGCATTTGGGCGATTCTGCGGGAGCAGCAGAAGACTTTCGCATTTGGGCGAATCTGGATAAGTCCATCGAAGCTCGTTGTTGGATGGGTTCGGCACTGTGGACTGGTGGCGATCAAGCGGGGGCGTTGAAGACTTGGGAATTGGCCGAAGTCATTGCTCCCAAAGATCCAGAGCCGTTCATTTGGAAGGCAGGATTTCTTTTTCGCGCTGATGATAAAAGTGGCGCGCTTGATGCGGCAAAGCGAGCTGTAGAACTTGCGCCAGATTCTCCTCAGACGCTTGGCACGCTGGCAAGAGTGCAATCATGGAGCGGTGATGCAAAAGGTGCTGCGGAAACTGTCGCACAACTTGCCAAGACGAATCCTGCTGCTGCAGCCAAGTTGGCTGAAAAGCTGAAGACTTCAGTTCCCACTACAAAAGGTGCTTGAATTTTTAGATTTTTCTGCGGAAGTAATACGAAGTCGTTACGCCGATGTCGACTTGATTCTGTGTGACTGCGACAAGTTCCCACTGCGCAAGCCCCATCCACTGAACAAGCAACATGTCATCGATTGGGACTCCGCTTGGGAATTGCACATTTGGAGAAGTTGCTTGGATTGCATTTGAAATTGCATCAAGGTTTCCTGCAGCATCTTTGCCGACGGATGCAGTGAGTGCATTGGTTGGCGTATTGAGCCAAACTGTCGTCCCGTTTCCACCAACGGTAAAGACAAGCCGTGAATATGCAAAACTTGCAGTGGCAGTTTGAAGCGGTATTGCAATAGCGTCGCGTGGCTCAGCAAGCGCTTCTCGAGCCACGGACAGATCCGCAGATCGGATCAATGCCGCGCCCGCAATAAACACCGAGAGAATGCTGAGGGAAACGATCCAAGGTGATTGTTGTGTCTTCATCGCATCAAGGTACCTTCTGCGACCAAATGCAAATGTCCTCAACGCAATCTGCGGATTCCTCATCTTTGCATACGCGCACCAAGATCATCGTCATCTTGGTTGCTGCTCTTGGATATTTTGTAGACATCTTCGACCTGCTTCTCTTTGCAATTGTGCGGGTCGACAGTCTCAAATCACTTGGAGTCTCTGCGGATCAACTGAAGCCAACTGGCTTATGGCTTGACAACTATTTACAGGTCTCTGGACTAGTCATTGGCGGAATCGTCTGGGGAATTCTTGGCGATAGACGCGGGCGAATTTCTGTTCTCTTTGGGTCAATTCTGGTCTATTCGGTCGCAAATATTTTGAATGCTTTTATTGCAGATGTCCCGAACAGTGGTGGTGGGGCGATCTTGCATGCGCTTGGACTTGGAAGTGCGATTCATCAATATGGAGTGTTGAGATTTATCGCTGGATTTGGTCTTGCTGGAGAACTCGGTGCTGGCATCACATTGGTCAGCGAACTTGTCAGCAAAGAACGGCGAGGACTGGCAACAACATTCATCGCAACCATCGGAATTCTTGGTGCTGTCGTTGCATATTTTATTACACGCGTTGTCGAATGGCGCACAGCATTTCTGATTGGTGGAATCATGGGGATTGCACTTCTTGTTCTTCGAGTTGGCGTAGTCGAAAGTGGAATGTTCTTGAAAGTACAAAGCCAACATGCACGCTCGCGGGGCGCGATTTGGTTGCTGCTTTATCCTTGGAATCGCGCTCGTAGATATTTGTGCGTGATCTTGTGCGCAGTTCCCATTTGGTTTTGTGTCGGAATTCTTATCAAGTATTGCGATTCAATCGGCGCCAGTATGGGAATGCCAGAAGGTGCCCGACCTTCTCCAGGTCCCGCGATAATGTGGTGTTACATCGGACTTGCAATAGGAGATATGTCAAGCGGATTGTTGAGTCAATGGATGCGATCACGCCGAAGTGCGCTGTGGGTTTTCCATCTGTTGACAATTCTTTCGATAGCGCTTTATTTCACGGTCGGATCATCTTCGGTGACTGCCTTTTATGTTTGCGCCACACTCATTGGGTTCGCAAGTGGATATTGGGCAGTATTTGTGACGATGGCTGCCGAACAATTTGGGACAAACTTGCGGGCAACTGCTGCAACGACAGCGCCAAATATGGTGCGTTGGTCAGCTGCTGCTGGGACATTTATGTGGACGCAGAGCGAATTCCTGCTTGGAAACGGCCCAAATGCACCTTGGCAAGCAGCGGTTGTGGTGGCAGCAATTTTCCTTCCAATTGCAATTGCATCTGTTTACTTTTTACCAGAGACATACGGAAGAGATTTGAATTTCACAGAAGAATGATTCTGCCGACGGCTTGCGCAATGTTCATTTTGAATCTGCCGTATCTTTCAACCAATGCACAGCATCCACGCCATTATGTCTTCTGTCCTCGATTTCGCTGGACTCTATCCACCAGCATTGTTGGAACCTAAAACAACAGTCGAAAGATTCGCGCAATTGCACAATTCGCCTCGTGATTGGATGCTTGGTCGACTCGTGTGGCCAGCTGCGAAATTGGAAGAGCTTTCAACTCTTGCTGTTGGACTCGCGCCAGAAGCTGTTGCGCCAACGACGGAAGGTGCTTGGGCGATCAGTTGTGTTCTTGCCCCTGTCGGCACTCCAGAGTTTGAACAAGATCTTGAGCGCGTTCAAGATTTCAATGAACTTCACGAGCAAGAAGGGCAAGCAGGTATGCGGATCGATTCGATCGAGATGCGTGCAAACGATGCGCCGTCAATCGAAATTGGACTCAGCCATTTACCCGATGATTTGTTTCCATACTTTGAACTCTCACTTGATGGAGATCCGCGCGGAATGATCGCTGCGCTTGTTGGCGAAGAAGCCGGGGCAAAGTTTCGTACTGGCGGCACGACTCCACAAGCGCATCCTGCTGCAGAAAATTTAGCTCGTGCAATGCACGCATGCGCATCAGCAGGTCTCCCATTTAAGGCGACTGCAGGAATGCACCGCGCACTTTGCCACTTCAATCAAGCGGCGGGTGCGAAGCAATTTGGGTTTCTGAATCTTTTGATTGGCGCTGCAATGATCTATGGCCGCAAAATTGATGTCGAGGGATTGACGCAATTTTTGACTGTTGAATCTGTTGAAGACATCGACTTCAGCGAAAAAGCATTGAGCTGGAACGGCATCCGAGTTTCGACTGAAGAAATTGTCGAAGCGCGCTCGAGATACTGCCACTCATACGGTTCATGTTCTTTCGAAGAACCGTGGGATGACCTTGTTGCGATGGAATTGATTCGCGCGATACCAAGTGGAGGTGCAGCGTGACTGCGCACGCATCCAATCCAGGCAATTCGTGGGTCGAAGGCGCAAACGATCCTGCTGGTGATTTTCCACTGGCGAATCTTCCGATGGGAGTCGTAGCGGGCGAGGGTCGTGGCCTTCGCATTGGCATTCGTATCGGTGCTTTTATTGTTGATTGTCGAGCCCTTGCTGAAAGTGGTCTTCTAAATCGACTGGATCAAACGATCGTTGATTCGCTTGGCGGTCAATCATTGATTGCGTATATGGCCTTGGGACAAAGTGCTTGGAGATCTGCACGCGCAGAGTTCACTCGCCTGCTTGCTGAAGGAACATCTGATTTGCGGGATCATCCATCACGAAAATCAATTATGCTTCCAGAGTGGGGGATGACGCCAAAATTGCCTTGCGAAATTGGGGATTACACAGATTTTTATGCATCTGTTCATCACGCAACAAATGTTGGAAGTATGTTCCGACCCGACAATCCGCTGCTTCCAAATTGGAAAAACTTACCGATCGGATATCACGGTCGTTCAAGTTCGATGGTTCCAAGTGGCACGCAAATCATTCGTCCAAATGGTCAAACTGTGACACAGGATGAAGGCCCACCAACATTTGGTCCAACTCGTTTGATGGATTATGAAATGGAAGTTGGCGCACTCATTGGCACAGGCAACGCAATCGGCGAACCAATTCGCATCGAGCATGCGATGGATCGTGTCTTTGGTCTGCTTCTCTTGAACGATTGGAGTGCGCGCGATATTCAGAAGTGGGAATATCAGCCATTGGGCCCATTCACAGCAAAGAACTTTGCTTCGACACTTTCTGGTTGGGTTGTTTCACTCGATGCGCTCGAACCTTATCGAATTCCGATGCCGGCTCGTCCAGCCACTGATCCTCAACTTCTTCCATATCTGCGTTGGTCAGATGATTTTGTACTGGATGTGAATCTGGAAGTGCTTCTTTCCAACGCAGGAATGCGTACTTCTGGAATTGCGCCAACTCGCATCAGCCTTGGAAATTATCGAGATATGTATTGGTCGATTGCACAGATGATTGCGCATCACACGAGTGGTGGATGCAATCTTCGTACCGGCGATTTGTTAGCAAGTGGTACGGTCTCTGGTCCGACGGAAGAATCGCGCGGTTGCTTGTTGGAACGAACATGGCGCGGAACGAAACCGATTCAGCTTGGAGATGGAAGCGAGCGAAAGTTTTTGCAAGATGGAGATGAAGTCATCATGCGAGCATGGTGCGAGAAAAAGGGATTGCCACGAATCGGATTTGGTGAATGCCGCGGAGTTGTGATGCCAGCCAAGTCGATCTGATCGTGATTTCCGTTTAGTTTTTCGGTCGGCTTTGGCTCTTGAGATACCCAGCCATCTTGTTGCGGTCGATGGCAATTTTCACTCCAGGCTTGATCTTCAGCGCATCATTCGTCCCAGCTGGTGTTTCGATCACAAACTGAACACCAGGTCCACTGAGATATCTCTTGAGGCGTTTTTCATATTCAGTGCTCGATTCACTTTCGCCCTTTGGAGGCTCCTTCTTCATCGTAAAGACGGAGACCACAGTTCCATCCGGAGAGAGGTAAGCAATATCCATATCGATCAGGCAGTTAATCATCCAAAAACTACGTTCATTTCCAGCAGGAAACACAAACAGCATTCCAGTTTTGGGAGCGATTTCTGTGCGATTGGAAAGTCCATTTCGAATGTTTTCATCATTCGCTGAAACTTCCAAGTCAAAGTTCTCGCCTTGAATGACAATGCGTTCAATTGGCAAGCCGCTCTTTGCTTTCATGGGTGGAGTCTTTCCCGAAGCAGACTTTTCGTCCTTCCCATCCGAGCGATTGGCTGCATATGCAAGACCTCCCATAGCGATCACAACGATTGCGAACAGTCCGAGCTTGATGGCGGTTGTTCGTTTCATAGTTCGCAATCCCATCATGACCACGTATTGACATTCGAACCGCCGGATTTTTTGCCCGTTGAATCCTTGCCATCCAGTTTGGAATCTGGCGAGTTTTCCCAGCTGAGCGGATAGCTTTGATCATCAAGTTCCAGCGCGGCTTTGGTCGGAAAGAGCGGCCGAAATGTATCGCACATCACGGCAAGTTCATCTGACTTCGTAGCTCCAATGGAAGCTTCGACTGTTCCAGGATGTGGACCGTGTGGAATACCTTGCGGATGTAGTGTGAGTGAAGCACTCTCGATACCTCGACGCGCTTTGTAATTTCCTTCGACGTAATACAGCACCTCATCAGAATCTAAATTGGAATGGTTGTATGGAAGGACAATCGCCAGAGGATGAAAATCCAACAAACGCGGGCAAAATGAACAGATCACAAAGTTGCGCGCCTCGAATGTCTGATGCGTTGGCGGCGGAAGATGGTGTTTGCCGACGATGGGGCTGAAGTCATCGATGTTGAAAATGTATGGGTAATAGCAACCGTCCCAACCAACAACATCGAGAGGGTGATAGGTGTACATATATGAATGCACCATTCCTCGCGTCTTGATTCGGACTTCGTATTGACCTTGCTTATCGAATGTCAGAGGTAATTGCGGAATGCGTAGATCTCGTTCGCAGTATGGCGCGTGTTCGAGAAACTGCGAAGTTTGCTTCGAGAGATATCTCGGCGGCGGCAATATGTGCGAACCATTGACAGATTCGATAAGCAAGAAGCGCGGATTCGGTTCGCCTTGCGCTGTTGGATCGAAAATCATTTGATAGATAATTCCCTTTGGAATAATGATGTAATCCTTCGCGCGAAACTTGAGCGTTCCAAATGTTGTGTGAACTGTTCCAGATCCATGATGCACGAAAATGCACTCGTCGCCGGTGCCGCTCTTGAACCAATAATTCATCGGCTCGGATGGGACGCACACAGACATTTCCACATCTTCATTTCCAAAGAGCACGACGCGTCCTGTGATTGGATCTCCTTTGGGTGGCATGGGAGAACTGCGAATATGGCGCATGCGCATCACTTCACGCTCGACATATTCTGGCTTTGAGTGATAGATCGGTTTCCAGCCAGTGACTTGCGTTGGTGGATGAATGTGATAGAGAGTAGAAGTCGGTCCGACAAATCCTTCTGTTCCGAAAACTTCTTCGCTGTACAGCGCACCATCTGGACGGCGAAATTGAATGTGGCGCTTTGGAGGTAGTTGTCCTAATTTCGTGTAGAAAGCCATATCAATGTATTGTACGGCGTGGCAAACTTCGTTGAGTGACCCGAAAGATTTCTTGTGAACGATCCAATTCTCCAACCGAAACCTGATCGTCAATCGCTTCCAACCATTGTGCACGAGGAGCCAGAGTGGTTCGTTGTGAATAAGCCCATTGGATGGCATTCCGTTGCTACTCGGGTGACTGACGGCGCGCAGACGATCGAGCAGTGGCTTGGGGAATCATTTTCAGCGCTGAGTGCACTGCCAGAATGTGGACTTGTGCATCGACTCGATCTTTCGACGAGTGGATGTCTCTTGGTTGCTCGCACAGCGCAAATGCACCAAACTTTGCGCGACAATTTTACTGCTGGATTCGGCGGTTGGTCTATCGAGAAAAAATATCTCGCGCTTGTGGCTCGTGGACTGGAATCTCGCGGCGAATTCACGCTCTGTTTTGCTGGTCGGCATAAAGGATCAGCAAAGGTCACTGTCAGCGAAGTCGGCCATCGAAATGAGCGGGGGACTTGTAGATGGTGCGTGGTGCGATCAGGTGCTGCGAATATCGACTCAACCGATCCGCGCGCATTCGATCTTGTTGAAGTAGAAGTTGTTGGACCTGGTCGGCGTCATCAGATTCGTGCGGGTTTCGGTTCGCTTGGGCATCCTTTGGCAGGGGATTCGCTTTATCGCGGCACAGAACTTGCAAAAGAGTGGAACGAAAATTTCGCAGCGCTTCACTCGTGGAAATTGAGCATCACTGGAATTCAGGTCGAAAGTCCGCGACCAATTTGGGCACAGCAGATTCGCTAGCGCGAATTTGACCATGCTGGAAGATCTGAAGCAACTCGAATATTCTCATCTGGGACAGATATCAAGAGCAATTGATGAGCTGGTAGAGATTGGTCGCCATGATTCCAAAACGGCAAACTAAATCGTCCACCAGTACGAAGATCATCGACTGTCAAACTGCCTGTTCCAGAAAAGATTCCATCAGAGTCACTGCAAGAAAATTGTCCATTGATTGCGATTTCAATCGGGGTTTCGCGTGGTTCTCGGATCACTTGCTCTGCTTTCAATGGGGTTGATTCGTTCTCACTGACTTCATCAAGTCCGAATTGGTGAAAAATTCGACCAATGACAATGGCAATATTTGTTTGAGGGTCAGCCCATTGGCATTGGGTCGCACTCCACTCGATGCCTTCAATTTGTAATGTCACTTCCGGAATTTGTATTGAATCCAGAAGAGCAGAGACTTGAGACTTCATCTCAGGTGTAGCGCCTAATGTTCGAGCGGAATCGAGATACCAGCGTGCGGCAGGTTCGAGTTGGGCGTATGGTGATTTGGAAAGTTGCTGAATTTCGGCATACAGAGTCTTGTCTTCGCCAAGTTCGACGGTCTTCCACAATTCAGCGGAATCTGTTTTGAAACGAGGCGCAAGCACGGCAACTGAGTTGCTGTTTAGGCAATTTCTGAATTCATTTGCCACGCTTGGCCAATTTCCATTCGACTCTGCCCGTTGGGTCATTTCATTTAGATGTCTAATAATTGACTTTGGAAATCCGTCCTTGAGCTTCTGCACTTCAGCGATTTGATCGTTCGATTCTGGCTCAGCTGTAAGCAACACAGTAGCGGCATTGGCAATTTGTCCATCTTTGAGCAAAGACATAAACGAATTCGAATTCGCAAGATCAAATAGAAGTTGTTCGCAAAGTTGTTGTCGAGCAATCGAGATATCTAAAAGCCTTTGCTGTTCTATAAGCAATTGTGTTCGTGCAGAGATGCGGGCAACGAAGTCCTCCGTCGCTGCGATCACAATTGGAAGTTCGCTTTGTGGCGGATCACTTTCTGCAAGGCTATTTGCAAACTCAGAAATATCTGAAAGAGTTTCGATTTGATCAAATTTCGTTTTTTGATTGACAATCCATTCAAGTGCGGCATCACGAGAAGTCAGAATGGCGAGTATTTCGCCCGCCTTGTCGATGGCTTGTTTCTTCAATTGTCGTACAACTTCATACCGTGAATCTTCAGGAAGCTGCAAGGTCTGTAAGGCATCGATTATGGACTGCATAGAACTATTTGGCGCAATCTCCAGATCAGTGCTGGCAATGCTTGCGAGCGCTGATGTCAATTCAACCTCAATGGCATCACGGGCATACAGCAGAGCTTCCACACTCTGTAACTCTATAGTTGATTTCGAAAGATAATCCTGAAGTTCTGGTGGATTCCTGTCTATTCCTACAGGGCTCTCGAATTGCTTTCTTGCCGACAACAGTTCGTCTTGGTTTTGAGCAGAGGAAACCATCAAGAACTTTTGCTGAAGTTGAGCAATCATTGCATCTTGCTGTGTAGTCAAACTTGCGAGATCAGCCTGCATTTTTCCCGCCAATTCGCTCAGCATTTCGTCTGTAAAACCGCCGTCCGATGGATGCGGGGGTTGGGCACTTTGCAAATCATCAAGTATCCCCTGAATGGTTGGGATTGTTCGATCCTCAACGGCAAGAGCAGTCTCTGTATTGAGCAATTGTTCAGCCCACCAAGCACGATTTGCAGTTCGGTTTTTTGCACTTTCATCCAAGTCAGAAGATTCCTCTTGGGCACGAACAATTTCTTTCTGATTGAGAATGCGAACCACCACTTGATCCCACCACGGAGCGAGGACTATTGTGCGGAGTCGAAAAGAGAGTTGGTTTCCTGCTGCAGTTTCACCAGATTCCTCTGGGTTTCCTTTCGAATTTTCTGCTCTGTCGCGTGCAGTCATCAAGTCCGAAGTGAGAGTTGCCAAAGTATCTCGATCGACCCAGTACGACCAACCAAGCCATCCAATGATTCCAACGAGAAAGGCACCAACGCAAGCCAAGATAAGGGGCAACTTTTTGCGAGGGGATTTTTTATGAGTTGAACTGATTTTTTTTGCTTCAGCAATAGCTTCGACGTACTCGTCAGATGACGCTGCTTCTGGAATTTCTTCTGAAGCTTCTACTTCTACTTCAGTGTCATCAATGATCGGCATTTCCTCTTCTGGAAAATCATCAAATGGTTCCGGGTCGTTTTCTTTAGATGGATTTTGGGGATTGTTCATAGATGTACAAAAAAATTGAGTAAGAGTTCAAAGATTGCCACGTCGTTCTTGTTCTGTTTCAAGAGCTTCAAAGAGCGCCTTGAAATTTCCTTTGCCGAAAGATTGACTGCCTCGTCGACATATCACTTCGAAGAAAAGTGTTGGTCGGTCTTGCAATGGCTTTGTGAAAAGCTGCAATAAATAGCCTTCGTCGTCTGAGTCCACCAGAATTCCCAAATCTCGCACGCGCTGGTGATCTTCTTTGACCGCATGATGTCCGTGACTGGTCAGCATTGCGTTCACGCGCTTCCAAACAGTTTCGTAATACGACTCAGGAATTGCAAGGAAATCAACCCCGCGCTTGCGAAGTTCTGCGACGCTCGTCAATTCGTCATCAGTTCGCAGCGCAAGATGTTGGATTCCCGGAGTCATATTGTGCCATTCGAGATATTCCTGCACTTGGCTCTTGCGCTTGCCGTCGGCTGGTTCGTTGATCGGCATCTTGATGAGTTGATTTCCAGACGCCATGACTTTGCTCATGAGCGCAGAAAAATCCGTTGCGATGTCTTTTTCATCAAAGTGCTTGAACATCTTGAATCCCATGACATCTTCGTACCACTTCACCCAGTGATTCATCTTGCCCATCTCAACATTGCCAACGCAGTGATCGACAAATTTCAAGCCGCATGGATGTTGAAGGTTGAATGCGTTGAGAGCATAATTTTCTACTTTGCGAAAGCCGGGGGAAAACAAGCCCCCTTGTTTTAAGTTTGGCAGATCAAACTTTCCAGTTCGACTCACAAGGGTATGGACGACTCTGCCGTATGTATGAATGCCCGCCATCGTGACGGTTCCAGTTGGATCTTTGAAAGTCTTTGGTTCGTACGCAGACTTTCCGCCGTTTTTTGTTGCGCACTCCCAAGCGCGTTCCGCATCGAAAACTGTAAATGCGACATCTTTGATTCCATCGCCATGCAGTTTGACCTCTTGCGCCGCTGGATGCTTGTCGTGAAGGGGTGTCTCCAAGATGAGTCGGATATTTCCTTGTGTCAGCAGATACTGCGCAGAGTCGCGATTTCCCGTCGTGAGATCCGAAATCTGATCAACTTGAAATCCAAATGCGGAGGCATAAAAGTACGCTGACTGTTTCGCATTGCCAACATAAAATCGAACATGATCGACGTCGATCAAGGTCAGAGGATCGGTCGTTGGATTTGCGTTCGCCTGATTGCTCGTACTGAATGTTGCCATCAAATGATGGTATCGTCTTACCCCTTATGAGTGAGAATCAACAACCATCCAGTCTTGGAAAGAAACTCGGGCTTCCTGTGGCGATTCTTCTTGCCGTTGTAGTTGTCTTTGTTATTGTGATGTGCACTGCAGGCGAAGCAGAATTTCTTGAGTCCCCGAAAGATTTCCCCGCGCCGAATAATTGAACTCCCCAAACTGCCACGATCTATCATTCCAAATCACTATGAGCAATCGCAGCAATTCTTCAGCCAAAAGACTTGAGACAGTTGAGCCTGTCGGGAAACGGGTACTGATCCGCAAGGATGAGGACAAGAAAATCACAAAGGTTGGAATCCATCTTCCGGACAAAATGGAAATACCAACGCTCACGGGTCGCGTGGTTGCAGTCAGTGCGCAAGTTGCTCGAGATGCAGATTATTCTGTTGCGCAATATGACCGTGTTCTCTTTCATCCTAAGAATCTGATTCCTGTTGATTTCGAGGGAGACAACCGCCTCTTTGTGGTGCCAATCGAAGATGTCGTTGCGATTTTTCGCACCGCAGGTGTTGGCGATTCGTGAACGCTTCAAGTTCAAGCGTTCCTGCTGAAGTCGTTGCCATTTCACAGGCAAGTCGGCCGTTCAATGTGACGATCGAACCACCTGGTTCGAAGAGCGAAACAAATCGTTTCTTGATGTTGGGCGCACTTTCGAAGGGGATTTCTAAACTTGTTTCGCCCCTGCATGCTGTCGACACGGATCTCTTTATGGATGCACTGCGCGCGATTGGCGTTGCGATTGACACTGGAGAATCGTGGGCGAACATTCATGGTTGCGATGGGCGATTCACAGGAGGCGCATCAGTTCATCTTGGAGATGGAGGAACGCCGACTCGATTCATGATGGCGATTGCAGCACTTGCTCGAAAACCTGTGTTGATTGACGGCAGTCCTCGAATGCGTGAGCGACCGATTGCAGAAGGGGTCGATCTTTTGCGTGCACTAGGATGCAAGATTGAATATGCCGAAGAAGAAGGACGGCTTCCAGTTCGTGTTGGTGGAGGTCGCATGCCACTCGGTGGGAAGATTGAAGTTGGACGAACAGCATCCAGTCAATTCATCTCAGCCATTCTAATGCTTGCGCCAAGGCTGGAAAAAGGCATTGATCTTTTTGTGAATTCGGATTCGCTGACGAGTCCTTCTTATGTCGAATTGACGTTGCATGCGATGAAGAAATGGGGAATTCCCTTTGATGTTTTTCGCGGCGAGAATGGGCAACTGACCAGAGTGACAGTGCCGCACATTGACATGTCTGCATGCTCCGTTGCAATCGAACCCGATGCCAGCAGCGCAGTCTATTTTCTTGGTGCTGCCTCGATCGTTCGAGATGCACGCGTTTCGATTCTTGGATTGCCACGACTTTCACGCCAACCAGATGCAGCATGTTTGCCAGCATTTGTATCTATGGGCGCACACGAATGGTCGACTTCGAGCGGAATGGGAATCGAAGGAACCGCAACACTCAACGGAATCGATGTTGATGCATCGCATTGGCCAGATGGTGCTCTTTGTGTCGCAGCGGTTGGCGCTCTTGCAAAGGGTCGAACGCGTATACGCGGGCTTGAGACGCTGAAAGTGAAAGAATCGAATCGCGTGCAAGTTCTTGCAGAGGAACTTACAAAGATGGGTTGTCGCGTCGAGACCACTCCAAGCAGCATCACGATCGAGCCTGATTTTACTACTGCTCGTCCAATCTTGATTGATCCTCGAGGCGATCATCGAATTGCGATGACCTTCGCAGTGCTTGGATTATCGCGCCCCGGTATTTCAATTGGCGATCCTCGGTGCGTTGCAAAGAGTTATCCAAACTTTTGGCGAGACTTCGCGCTCCTGACCGAAGCGCCACGCTGATACACTTCAACTATTCGACATGGGTCCTTTTCTCTCATTCGCTCGGCGGCTCCTTCGGTACCCAGGTGAACTCTCCTTGGCGCTGTTTTTCGCTGCAATTTCAGCCGCAGGGCTTGGTGCTGGATTATTGGGATTGGCGCCGATTCTTCGCATGATTCTTGGCGAAAAGGGAACTGCGCTTCCCGAACTCGCAAAGCAGTTCAACACCGAAAATCCATCGTTTGCGATACCCGAATTTCTAATTGGATGGTTGCCTGAAGGAAGGTTGGAAGGAGTGATGTTGATTCTTGGAGGTTTGGCGCTGCTGACTGTGCTTGGTGCCGCGGCGAATTTTATGCATCAATATGTTTCGATTCATTTGTGCGCGAAGGTCATTGCGCGTATCAGATTGGATGCATTTCGTCATGCAATTCGGATGCCACTTGGTGAAGTGGTGCGACTTGGGCCTGCGGAGTTTTCCAGCCGAGTCATCCGCGATACCGCGGAACTGCAAGGAGGTCTTCTTGCGCTGACGAGCAAGACGGTTGCGCAACTCACCAAAGGAATCGCCGCATTCATTGCAGCAATTGTGATCGACTGGAGAATCGTTGTAGTCGCTGCGATTGCAGGTCCATTGCTTGGGATCATTCTTCGCAAGTCAGGCAAACGCATTCGTCGAGGTACAAAGGGCGCGCTGAAACACCAAGCAACACTCTTGCGCGTGACAGGCGAGACTCTGCAAGGTCTTCGTGCGATCAAAACATCCACAGCAGAAACAAGCATGTTGGGGCGGTTTCGGCGCGCAAATTCATTGGTTGTTCGTGAACAACTCCGAGCTCGAACGGCGCAGAGTCTGGCAAGTCCGCTGATTGAAACACTGACGATTCTGGTGGTCATTGCTTTGGCCGCACTTGCAGTCCGAGAGATTCTTCGCGGAAGTTTGACTTTCGACGAATTTCTGCTTTCCTTGGGCGCTCTTGCTGTTGCCGCAGGATCAGTTCGACCATTGACTGGGCTTGTTGCGGTAATGCAGGCAGCAAGCGCACCAGCTGAAAGACTTCAAGAACTTCTTGCAATTGAAGCAGAGCCTTCAACGAGTCGCAGTCGACCGAATCTGCTTCGACATCAACACTGGATCCGATTCGAAGGCCTTTCTTTTCAATATCCCAATGCGGACGTACTTGCACTCAACGAGATCACTTTGGAAATCCGACATGGTGAACATATCGCGATTGTTGGACCAAATGGTTGTGGAAAGACCACGCTCTTGTCGATGATTCCGCGTTTGCTGACGCCAAAAAGTGGTCGAGTACTAATTGACGGCGCAGATATTTCTCAAGTCAATCTGAAAAGTTTGCGTTGCCAGATTGGCGTTGTAACGCAGGAATCCGTACTGATTCAAGGGACAATTGCTCAGAACATCTCTCTTGGTATGCCAAGTGCAACTGATTCTCAGATCCAAGATTCCGCGCGTCGTGCGCACGCTGATTCATTTATCCAAAATATCCCAGGTGGGTACAGCGCAGATGTTGCAGAGCAAGGCGCCAGTCTTTCGGGTGGTCAGCGCCAGCGAATTTCTATTGCGCGAGCAGTCTTGCGCGACCCATCAATCTTAATTTTGGATGAAGCAACAAGTCAGATCGATGCAGAAAGTGAAATTCAGATTTCGCAGGCGATTGCAGAGTTTGGTCGGGAGAGAACTGTGATCGCAATCGCACACAGACTTTCAACCATGCTTGCTGCGGATCGAATAATTGTGATGGATCGTGGAAGAATAATCGATTCTGGATCGCATTCCGAATTGCTTGTTCGATGCGAACTTTATTCACGACTTGCCAAGGCACAAATGCAATCAGCTGATGCAGTGACTCAGGGCAGTGGGTAAGAAATTTAAGGTGTCTGAGTAGCAGGAGCAACTGGCGCAGGCGCAACAACTGGCGCAGGCGCGACAACTGGTGCAGGCGCAGGCGCAACAACTGGCGCAGGCGCGACAACTGGTGCAGGCGCGGGCGCAACAACCGGCGCAGGCGCGACAACTGGCGCTGGCGCAGGCGCAACAACTGGCGCGGGCGCAGGCGCAACAACTGGCGCAGGCGCAACAACTGGCGCGGGCGCAACAACTGGCACTGGCGCAACAACCGGCGCGGGCGCAACAACTGGCGCAGGCGCAGGCGCAACAACTGGTGCGGGCGCGGGCGCAAAAACTGGCGCGGGCTCTTGCGGATATGCAATAATCACTGGTCCTCGAGTCGCAGCCCAGATTGCATAAACCAAAGCAAGTGTGCAAATTCCTGCGATTACAACCAGCCAAAATTGCATCGCTTTTTCCAGGCGATCAGATTGTGCAACGCGTTTCTGAGTGGAGATTGCAAGATTTTCTATCGCACGCGATTGACGATCGCTGGTCGCTGCAAAGGTGCTTAATGCGCCAGCCGTTTCTCGAAGACTTTCCGCAACACGAAGACTGACTTCATGATTGAGATCCAATTGCTGTTGAACCAATCCGAGGACTTGTGTCTGCTGGAGCGAACCCTCTGTCAATTGACTCAGACCGCGCTCGAATGTTTGATCGCGGTGTTTGGATCGTGCACTATTTTCAAGCAATATTTCAAGAACTTGTCCTTGTTGTCGTGCAAGCTGTGGAAGTGCATCAAGCGTGGTTGTGAGTGAAGTGAGCAGTGTCGTTAAATGTCGCTGAGATTCCGCTTGATTGGAAAGTTGATCACGGAATTCAACCAAGAGCCGATTGCTATCGAGTTGTTCATTGGGCTGTTGCTGAAAGACCTGAACAGACCGCTCTGCAATGACTTCTGTCGGCGCAACAACTGGTGATTGGCGCTTGAAGATTCTTGTGATGAATGACCCAATACCCATGACTTCACACTACTGTATCGAACCGTGACTTGGCATGGATACTCATTCAATCGAATGTTTCGTGCAATTCTCCCGTGCGCTGCGGGAATCCTTTTATTTGCGTGTGGCTCCAATGAAGATTCAGCCGTTCCTGTTGGCACTCCAGCGACGAAATTGACGACAATTCGCGTCGTCTCCCTCTCGCCCGGTATGACTGCCACGATGGTTGCCCTTGGAGTTTCCGACCGATTGGTTGGGAGAACTCCTTGGTGCGAAGTTGCAAGCGATGTACCTATCGTTGGATCTCTCCTTGATATCAATGCAGAGGCGCTGGTGCTCTCTCGCCCAACAACGATTCTGCTTCAACCTCCTGCGCAGGGTGAAGTGAGTGGATTGTCTGAACTTGCGACGAGGCATCAATGGCGGATTGAAAGATTCCAAATCGATTCCCTCTCAGATGTGCAGGCGATGCTTCTCAATCTTCCAAAGGCGATTTGTGATACTGCGATTGAAAACGACTTGGCAATATTAAATGAGCGTTCGAAAAATCTTCAGAATGAATTATCGCGTGCTCTCGAGCCAATACCTCATGCAAGTCGTGCTGGAAGAACGCTGATTCTGTTGGTGAGTTCTGAAAGCGTCGATGCGATGGGATTTGGAAAAGGCTCTTATATTGGTGATGCACTTGAGCAAATGGGAGTGACAAATGCTCTTTTGCGGAGTGGATACCCATCGCTCGGCGCAGAAGATTTAGTGAAACTGAATCCAGAAACTCTCATCGTCATCTCTCTGCGATCAGCCGGAGCGATTAAACAACTCGCGCAAATAATGCCAAATTCCAGGCTATTTTCCATCGACGCACCAGAACTTCTGCAACCAGGCGGCGGAATGATCACGGGCTTGATCAAGTTGCGTGAGGCATTGACGCAAGCGTGCCAACAAGATTCGAATTCACAGTCCTCCCAATCGCCACCACAGAAAATGGATGCTCCATGAGTAAACGGCAATTGTCAGGCGTGGTGATTCTTGCAGTACTTCTTGTGCTTGGTGTTGTTGCACGATTGTTGATCAGTCGTGATCCAACTACTGGCGGTGTGCATTTCAACTGGCCAGATGAAAATATTTTTGTCTTGCGATTTGGTGCTGTGCGGTCTGCGCTTGTCGGCGGTGCGTGTCTTGGCTTAAGTGGATTATTGCTTCAAGCTCTCTTGCGAAATCCTCTCGCATCTCCATTCATCTTGGGTTTGTCCGCAGGAGCTGGACTTGGCGCAATGATTGCTGCATGGTCTGTAAGCGTTGTCGGAGCAGGATCAGTTGGGTGGATTGCATTCGTCGCACAAGGAGCAGATGGTGTGATTCCAGGAACGGTTGGTTCGCTTGCGGTGTTGGTCTTGGTCTATGCCCTCGGTCGTCGCGGCGGCAGACTTGATCCGCTGACACTCGTTCTGGCAGGAACTGTCGTGGCAACAATTTGTGGTGCGCTGACACTTCTGGTGCAATCACTCATGCCACCTGCAAGTCGTGGCGATTCGTGGATGTGGTTTATGGGGCAAGTTCCTGAATTACCTTCATCCGGTGCGATGTGGACTGCAATTGTTCTTCTTTGCGCTTCATTTGCAGCAAGTTTTCGAAGTGGCGCGGCTTTGGATGTTGCAAACACTGGCGATGATGAAGCGGAAAGTCTTGGCGTGTCACTACGAACTCTTCGCATTCTTTTGTTCATCTGCGCCGGCGCATTGGCATCCGCAAGTGTTGCGCTCTGCGGTCCAATTGCCTTCGTTGGATTTGTTGCGCCGCATCTCAGCAGACTTCTTATTGGATCGCGACATCGTGCGCTTGTTCCTGCAAGCGTGATTGCAGGCGCGGCGATTCTTGTCTGGGCTGATGCTGTGCGACAATCAATCGATGTCGGCGCAGGGCGTTTGCCAATTGGAGTTTTGACTGCACTTATTGGCGGACCAGTTTTCTTGATGGTGATGCGATCTCGTCGTATGAGAGCAGGTGAGTGGTCATGCTGAAAATCGATTCACTTTCATTTCAGTATGGCCGTCGTAGCGCGCTGAAAGAATTGACTGCATCGAGCAATGCAGGAAAAGTTGTTGCGCTTGTTGGCCGCAACGGCAGTGGCAAGAGCACTCTCTTGCGTCTTATTGCGGGCCTTGCTCATCCGAGTGTTGGCAGTGTCTTGTGGCGAGGTGAACATCTGGCAAGAATGGCTCCATCTCGCCGCGCTTTAGAAGTTTCGTATGTTTCTCAACGACCAACACTTTCAATTGATCTGACCGTCCAAGAAATGATTGCGCTTGGTCGCTTTGCTGCAAGGACACGTCTTGATTCAATCTTGAGAATCGATCAAGCGATCGACTTAATGGGTCTTGATGGATTGAAGGAGCGATCTTTTCACGAAATTTCTGCGGGAGAACAGCAACGCTGCGTGATTGCGCGTGCGCTAGCTCAGCATGAATCAAACGGTTTGCTTGCGCTGGATGAACCATTTTCCAACCTCGACCCTGGCGAAACGATGCGCGTCTTTGGCGCGTTGAAGCAGAGAGCACAGGCAGGGGCGTTGGTTGTTGTCGCAATGCACGATTTATCGTTGGTAGACCGAGTTGCCGAAACTGTATGGTGGTTGGAGCAGGGGCAGCTTGTTGCAGCTGGAGTGCCAGCCGATGTGTTGACTCCTGCGAAACTTCAAGAGGTCTTCCACTGCGAATTTATTCGTGGGCCCCAAGGACTCACGCTGACTTCAAGAGTATGATGTTCACAAGACAATGACGCAGAGCATCATCATCTTCGTGATCATCTTAGTCGTGCAAGCAATTGTAGCTGGAGTCGCTAAGAAGAAGGAAGCGCAAAAGAAAGCAGAGCTTGAAAATCAAAGGCTTGGGCGTAAATCAAATGCGCCTGCAACATTGTCAGTTGAACGCCGAGTTGATCGCGTGGATGTTCAACCAACTGTTCCCAAGCGCGATCTTTTCGCAGCAGCTCAAGCGAAGGCTCAGCGCAAATCAGATGCTGGCATTCCGCGCGGAACTACGAAACCAAGTACTGCGAGCGGCGATTCTTTTACATCTGTCGTCGGATCACGCAAAGAATTACAAACGGTTACTGATCTTGGCGCGAATTCCAAGCGTGAACTCATCTCAGATGCTCCGCGTGTTCGAGCCAATCCGTTTCGGATGATTCCGCTTCACTCTTCCGAAGGCGAAGCAACATCGGCACAGTTGGCAAGGACAGTTTCTGCTATTCGTGATGGAATGTTGCGCAAGGATGGTGTGCAAGCCAAGGTTGCGATGAAGATTCAGTCGCCAGTTATTGGGGCGCATCAATTTTCCGGAATGCTTCGAAACCCAGCCAAACTTCGCCAGGCCATCGTGCTCAGTGAAATTCTTAGTGCGCCAGTTTCGTTGCGCTTGGGTTAAGCCCAGCGGATCCCTTTCTTACATACTGCTCGATTCTCGCCGATTATGGTTCGATCTGCGACGATCGCAATTTTCTGCTAGATTCTCAACCTTATGATGGACATTCGAAAATTGAAAGAGTTGGTCAAGTTGATGGTTGAAAACGACCTCACGGAACTTGATCTGAGAGACAAGGACGAACAAGCAACGGTGCGCAGAAACAACACCTTCGCCCCGCCTCAAGTCTTCCAACAGTCGTTCTCCGCTCCAGCAACGCAAGCCCATTCCGAAGCAGGTGCATCCAAGGGTGCATCCAAGGGCGAATCCAAGGGATCCAACGAGGAAGCTGGCTTGATCGCCATTGAGAGTCCGATGGTTGGAACTTTTTATACCGCCTCTGGACCAGACAAGCCTGCACTTGTTTCAGTTGGCGCAAGTGTCGATTCTGAAACAGTCGTCTGCTTGCTTGAAGCGATGAAAATTTTCAACGAAATTAAAGCCGAATGCTCTGGCACGGTCGCAAAAGTCCTCGTCAAGAATGGGCAAGCTGTCGAGTTTGGCCAGAAACTTTTCTTGATTCGTCCAGCTTAATTTTCGAGCTGATCTTTTTAGAAAGCAACGATGTTTAAAAAGGTTCTCATTGCGAATCGTGGCGAGATTGCCCTTCGTATCATTCGTGCCTGCCGCGAACTTGGAATCGAAACGATTTGCGTTTATTCCAGTGCAGACAAAGGTGGGCCGTGGCTCGAGCAAGCAACTCAGTCAATTTGTATCGGTCCTGGACCAAGCAAAGATTCGTATTTGCGAATTGATCGGATCATTGCTGCTGCAGAAATTTCGCACGCAGATGCAATTCATCCTGGTTATGGATTTCTTTCCGAGAATGCACACTTCGCAGAAGTCTGTCGTGATAGTGGATTCGAATTCATCGGACCAAGTCCAGAGGCGATGTCTTTGCTTGGCGACAAAGTCAATTGCAAACGACTTGCAAAGCAAGCTGGCACTCCAATCTTTCCAGGAACAGAAGGTGGGATCGAAGACATCGACGAAGCTGTGAAAATTGCAGGGGAAATTGGCTATCCCGTGATTGTCAAAGCTGCTGGGGGTGGTGGTGGCCGCGGAATGCGTGTTGCCACGGACGAGAAAAGTTTGCGTCTTGGAATCGAACAAGCACGGCAAGAAGCCGCTGCTGCTTTTGGCAATCCGATGGTCTTCGTTGAAAAGTATTTGGAATCCGCACGACATTTCGAAGTGCAAGTCATTGGAGACAAACACGGCAATGCAGTGCATTTGTACGAGCGTGATTGTTCCAGTCAGCGTCGCCATCAAAAGCTGATTGAAGAAGCGCCAGCTCCTGGAGTGGATCCGGCAAAGCGAGAAAAAGTTTGCGCATCAGCGGCAGAATTGATTCGTCGAGCAAATTATGCTGGTGCGGCAACGTGCGAATTCTTGATGGACAAGAAACAGAATTTTTATATGTTGGAAGTTAACACGCGCGTGCAAGTCGAACATCCAATTTCGGAAGCGATCACTGGAATCGATATCGTGCAAACTGGAATTCGCGTGGCGGCGGGGGAGGCATTGCCTTTCAAGCAGAAGGACATACGCATCAACGGTCATGCGATGGAGTTCCGAATCAATGCGGAAGATCCTGCGCGCAACTTTATGCCTCAAGCTGGACTTGTCGAAACTTGGGCGCCACCTGGTGGGCCGGGAATTCGACTCGACAGTCACGTGCGACCGGGTTATCGCGTTCCGACGAATTATGATTCGATGGTCGGCAAATTGATTGTGCACGCTCCAGACCGCGAGACCTGTATCAAGCGTTCGATTGGTGCACTACAAGAATTTCAGGTTGGCCCGATTCGTACGACGATTCCCCTCTATTTGCGGTTACTCAAGGAGCCGCTGTTTACAGAGGCGCGTCACGACATTAAATATGTTGAAAGGTTGTTGTCGCCATCTTGATTGAAGTGGTTGTATGATTGCTTGCCTTGCGGGCGTAGCTCAGTGGTAGAGCGTCGGCCTTCCATGCCGAATGTCGAGGGTTCGAATCCCTTCGCCCGCTTTGTTGAATCATCCGAGATTTGAACAGAAAGCCCTGCGTTTGCAGGGTTTTTGCGTGGTGTGTCGCTCGCATGATTTACAATTGTTGAACGCACTGAGTCGCGCTGAATCGCACCATTTCGCACCCCAACTGTGGGCGATATAGATGACCCCCTCGTTGACGCTTCACGCCCCAACGTTCCAGTCGCTCGAAGTGACTCGCAATCGGCTGGTGTGATCGTTGGAATTCTTGCAATCGCCGCAGCCGTATCGGTAAGCCCAAGCAATGTGTAGTGCTTGAGCGTGGTTCGATAGTCGCTATGTCGAAGGATTCGCTGCGCCACCTGCGGAGTGACGGACGCCCGAGCGAGGTTCGTGGCGAGTGTTGCACGCAGTCCGTGCAAGTCTGCGAAGCGACCTTCAGAGTCAATGAAGCACGCGGGTTTGAGGTGGATACTTGCGAACTCGAGCGCGCACTTGGACGGGGCTATGACCTCGTGGTTCTTGTGAATCCAAATAGTCCAACGGGACGCATTCTTTCGCGCGATCGGCTTGAGGGTTTGCTCAGTGGCGTTTCTGCGCGCACGCGGGTGTGGGTTGACGAAACATATATGGAGTATGTGGGACCAGAGCAGTCGCTTGAGAAGTTTGCGGCGCGGTCGGAACACATCGTCATTTGTAAATCGATGTCAAAGTGTTATGCATTGAGCGGTGCGCGAGTGGGGTACTTGTGTGCTGGCGCGCATCAACTCGAGGCGTTGCGAGCGGTGACTCCACCGTGGGTGGTGAGTTTGCCAGCGCAAGTTGCCGCGGTTGAGGCGTTACGCGATCCAAAGTACTACGCAGCTCGGTATGCGCAAACAAGACAGTTACGCAGCTTTCTTGATGCAGAGCTACGCAGCATTGGTATTGAAACCTTTCCAGGTGTAGCGAACTTTCTGCTGTGCCGATTGCCAGCGGATGGGCCGGATGCGGCGACGCTTGTTGCGCGGTGTCGTGAACGGGACGTATTCATTCGTGATGCAGCGCAGATGGGTTCGCGGTTGGGTGCGCGATTCGTTCGTATTGCTGTAAAGGATGCGGATACGAATGTTCAGATATTGCACGCAGTTTCGTACGGGCTCGGGGTGCAGTGGCGCGGAGATGATGTTGCGGCTGATCAGATTGCAACCTCGAACTCTGCACTGAATCTCCTCAGTACATAGCGCTCTTGAAATGTTTCTGCTTTCAAACGCATCAACTACGAAACAGCTGCGTTCACTTTCACCATCGCCACGATGACTTTATTCACTGCCGCTGGCAGGGTTGACCACGACGCGATGACTGCGATCAAGTCGAGGTCGGCAGAGGAGCGAGCGGCAACTGATCCGCAGCAAAAAAATCACACCATTTGCCATCAATTCTGCAAAAAATTCTGCAAAAAATTCACAAAAGATTTGCATTTCGCCCTCGCTCGGTTATCTTGAATTAGTGGAACCGCCGCTTCACAGTGGACTTGTCGGGCGCTCGCCCGCAATACTGTAAAAGCGAATTCCTATCAATCGATCACAGGAGAGCACCGTGTCACATATTCAAACCCTTGCCAAATCACTCGGACTCACTCTGCTACTCTCGTCAGCTGCGCACTCTGCGGTCATCACGATCAATCAGATTAATAACACCTTTGCACCAGACTCGGTAAATGCACAGGTCGGCGACTCGATCGTGTGGGTCTGGAACGGAGGCAGCCATACAGTCACAAGTGGATTAAAGTGCACCCCGAACGGGCTCTTCGATGGGGATCTTTCCTTGTTCACGCAAACTTTCACGTGGGTAGTGCCAGCATCGTCCGCGGGAACGACGATTCCCTATTTCTGCTCACCACATTGCTTCGGTGGGCAGGAAGGATCGATCATCGTTGCCCAAGCAGCTGTTCCAGGCGATCTCGATGGTGATGGACTCGTCACCGGATCGGACCTTGCGCAGTTTCTGAGCGCGTGGGGGACAGCTTCCCAACCAGCCGATATCAATGTGGATGGAATCGTGGATGGGCTCGACCTCGCCGTCCTCTTGGCGAATTGGTCAGTGTGATCTTCGCTACAGGAATTTCGGCTTTGGCGATTTATGTCGCCGTGCCGGTCAGTCAAGATCCTTCGAGTGTTGAAAGAACGACTCGCGCTGAAACAGCGACGCTTGTCGCTGGGGCGACGG
>CAMBWI010000019.1 GCA_945871445.1 Singulisphaera sp. GP187
GAAAGTCCTCTCGGGGCTCAGACAGTCCTCGGCGACCGACACGATCCGATTTGCGAAGTTTGATTGCAAGCGCAGTCAGTCGCCTGCGGAACTCGCCCGAGAGAACTTTCCAACGGCTGGGCACGCAAGTAGTAGTGCGACTCATACAGCCACAGACAGCCACAGATACAGCCACAGACACAGCCACAGCCACAGATACAGCCACAGATACAGCCACAGAATTGCATAAGTGGGCAGCCGTGGAAAGTCCTCTCGGGGCTCAGACAGTCCTCGGCGACCGACACGATCCGATTTGCGAAGTTTGATCGCAAGCGCAGTCAGTCGCCTGCGGAACTCGCCCGAGAGAACTTTCCAACGGCTGGGCACGCAAGCGCAAGCGCGATTGATCGGAAAAACCGTTGAGCGAGAATTTGTTTTGCTTACGTTGCCAAAAATCTGCACGAACCACATTTGAGTCCATGCATTAAATGAAATTCGGGCTTAATCTTCGGTTGGAGTGTTGTCGTCTTCTGGGGGGCGAGCACCAGGGCCGCCCATGCCACCCATCAACTTTTGCATAGCCATCATCAGCGCACCTTGAACAGCTTGTTCGTTCTTGAGTTGGCCGTTTTCAATTCGCTCTGTGATTTGTGTCAAGCCCTGCGTGAGAGTTCCCATCATCGAACCAGCTACATCCATTTGTGCTTTCAATCCTGCATCCATTTCAGTAGCAGTTGCATCGAGGTCGAGTTTCCATCCATCGTCCGTGAGTGCTGCTTTGAATGCCAACGCACCTTGCGGGCTTTTGATGTCTATTGTCGCAGTTTTTTCGGTTGCATCCGAGACACTTGCTTGCGAACCCTTTCCGGTCATCGCAGAAAGTGGTCCAAGATTGGAACTTCCAAATTTTTCCTGCATCGCAATTTGCAATTTTCCAATCGCTTGCACAGCTCCAAAGGCGGTTGTTGCGAGCGATTGTCCTTCTGGAGTTGTGGCAACCAAGAGTTCATCGATACGCGCCGTCAATGCAGGATCTCGATTTGAAGTGCCAAAGAATGCCGCTAAATCATCGGCAGTCGCGAACGGTGGTGCATTTGACGAAGTCGTAGCAATTGCTTGCGAAGAATCCGTTTCACTTGCGCCTTCAGCAACAACTTCAGCAGGTGCTGAACTTTCATCATTGTTCGATGCTTCTGCTGATGTATATGCAGAGAAATCAAATGTTGGCATTGGAATTTTCAGTGCCCGCTCTACAGTCAACACAAGTGCTTGCGTGGATGGATTTTCACTACCGGTGCCCGCAAGAATTTCTTGAAGGGCGGTGTACGCATCAATCGCTTCTTTGGTCGACGCTTGAGATTTGGTCAGAAACGCCTCGGCTTTCGCTTTGAAAGCTTCGTCAGATTGTCCCATACTGGGGCTCATCGCAAGAGCACGCAAGAGAAGCGCTTGTTGAAATTCGCCTTCGCCGCGCATCAGTAGAGCTCGAGCTTTCGCAGCAGCGATACTAAAGATCGAACTACTCTTTGGTGCACCACGCCGAGCAGCGGTTTCAGCGTTTTCGAGATCTGAGAATGTCCGTTCGTAACAACCTTTTAACTCTAAATCTTCGTCAGGGTTCGATGCTGTAACGAGTTTCAGAATGGAGTCTTTCAGTGCATCGGAAATCGCATTTTCTTGTGTTTCTGTCGCGGCCTGATTTGATGACAGTTTTTCAAGCACATCAAGTGCTTCCTGAAATGCCTTCGCACGACTCTGTGCACTGAGCGCTTCTCCAGTTCGTAGTCGAAGTGTTGACTCTTGAACAGTCGCATTGACATCAGTGGTATCAGCAAGAGCTTGGCTTGCAATAGCTTCTTCACGCTTGCGTCCAGCTTGCTCGGCAAGAACGCTGATCTCTCCTCGATTTGCATTCAAGCCTTGAATACGGATTTCCTCAGCTTCAGAAAGAAAAGTTTGCACATCAGCGAGAGCAACTTCATTGACCGTTCGCAACTCTTCGAGTTTGCCTTTGAGGATCCTCTGCTGCGATTCATGTTCTCTACGCTCGTTTTCAGCGGTGTTCAAACTTGGTTGTAAGGCTTTGGTTTCAGCTTCGAATCCCTTGGTGTCTTGGGCATCGAGTATGACGTGAATTTCGTTGACGACTTGAAGAAGACCATTCGCGAGCATTCTTTTTGATCTGTTTGCGCTTTCAATTTGGTCTGCCCTTGCCATTTCCAACAAAGCCGCTTGTGTCGATGCATTTGCGGTCAGGCTTGAGGCAACTTGCATCTGCGTTTCATTTGCTCCAGAAACATTCGACAATCTCGAACCAGCATTACGCAGTTCTTCGGCAGCTCCGACACGGTCGAGACTTGCTTGATGCGCAGCAAGAGTAATCTTCGCGCTTCCATCACGAATCTGCTTTTCAGCCTGATCGCGAATTGCAATCGAAGGATCTTCGCATCCCAAACAAGCGAGTAGCGTGGATAGGAAGCAGAACTTTACTGTTTCTATTCGTTTCATTTAGCCTTCCAAGAAAGTGATTCTGCAGTCTACGCTGAGAGCGAGCAAAATGCGCTATCGAGTGGGCTCGTCTGCATCTTGCGGCGTTCCAGGCTCAGGCGTTCGCAAGTCTGGCGGCTGATACTCGATCGGATAGACCGGTCGAGGTTGATACATAGAACGAATCCACGAAAGCGTGCTTGCAAGCTTATCTTGATTCAATTTGCGGCCAAAGACTGGTCGCCAGCCCTTTACAGGCGGATGTGGGGTCGTCGCCTCTTCTCTGGGTAATGCATATTGGATCAAGATGGAACGGTTGGGATCAGTGAAATCAACGAGTGGAATATCTTTGGAATTTGCAAGTAAGAGATTGAGTAAATTTGTGTATCGCACTCTCGCGTCAGCGTGATCTTCGTTTGTGAGAAAGAACTTTCCTGCGTCTGGCCCACCGTGGCAGCGACTCGTAGCGCAATTTGGAATCAGCCATCCATCGTGCACATTGCGGCGAAAGAGACTCAAGGAATCAGGTTCGCCGACGACACGAATTTTTGTGTAAAAATCTCGAGCCTTTAATTCGAATGCAAGCCGAACGATCTTCATTGGATCTCCCTCGACTAAAGCAGTTCGACTTGGTGCGTCGGAAGGAATTCGTGGACTTGAACCGAATTCTTCGAAGAAAGCGCGAACGTCAGCAGGATTGATAACGATCCTCGGCGGATGATCGAAATCGATCTCGTAGACCCGAATGAGATTCACTTCATCGTCGGTCAAGATTCGCGTTGGGAGTGTTCTCGATGTCGTTGAAATTTCTTGAGAACTTGCATCTCCTTCGTTTTTCGCTTTGTTTCTCAATGTTTTTGCATTGTTCAGTTTCAACTGTGATTCGACTCGATTGAGGAGAGTGACGGCTTCAGGAAGTTTCGTTTCTGCGACGAGTGCCACAAGTTCAGTCTTCGCAAGCTCATATTTATTTTCGCTCACAAGCCAGTCGCAGAATGCAAGTCGCCGAACGACATCATTTGGATGAATCGTTTTCTTGAGGACTTCATAACTCTCTTCAAAAGATCGAATGAGGCCAACTCGATAAACCTCTGCTCGTGGAATTGTCCGAACAGTTGTGCCGAGCATGTATCGAACTTCATCAAAGTCATCTGCGACTAAATTGATTTCAAGTGAACTTCCATCACGGCGATAGAGAACCGCCTTTTGAGGGTTTTGCAGATCGACCAATTGAATGGCATCGATGATGTCATCCTTCTTATATTCCATCCTCTTCCCGTCGCGTTCGATCGTGATTTGGTTCTCATCTTCGTAGACCAAAAAACCACCAACTTCAGTTTTTCGATCGATGATCAAGTGCAAACGGCGAGGCTGCACAGTTGCAGGCGGTGCAATTGGGTTGGTGGGATGTGCAGGCGTTGCAGTTTGGGTGGGCAGAGCCTCTGGAGTCGTTTGGGGCGCAACGGCTGGTGGATCCACATTCTTTGTGGCTGTGTTCTCCTGAGAAAACCCACAAAGAATTGCGACAACAATCGTTCCAAGCAACGTTCCAATGACTGTTTGGAGAGTGTGCAGACGGTGGATGTTGAAAAAATGCATTTTCATCAGGAGAGATTCCCGTGGCGCATTGTACGGGATACTCTGCTCGCACTATGAAACTTGGTGTTATGTCAGCGCTCTTTTCAGGGCGACCACTTGAGGAAGTTGTTCGAGTCTGCGCAGAGAACGGCCTCGCTGCGATTGAATTGCCAGTGGGCGCATACCCTGGCAAACCATTCTTCGAGCCATCGAAGGTGCTCGCCGATCGTCGTTTACAAGATCGAATCAAGTCGCTCTTGAAAGATCACGGATTGGAACTCTCGGGCCTTGCCGTTCATGGAAATCCAGTTCACCCTGATCGTGCAATCGCAAAGATTCATCATGATGCGTACGTCGCTGCAGTCAAATTGGCTCCAAAGTTGGGGACTGACATCGTGATCACTTTTTCTGGTTGCCCAGGCGGGGCGAAAGGCGATAAGACTCCCAATTGGGTGACTTGTCCGTGGCCAACGGATTTCACAGACACATTGAAGTATCAATGGGACGATGTGCTTGTTCCATATTGGGCAACTCAAGCGAAACTTTGTCGAACGCACGGAGTTCGAACTGCGTGGGAAGGTCATCCTGGATTTTGTGCATACAACCCTGGAACAATCATTGAACTTTCTCAGCGTGCGATGGCTGCATCGGGCATCAAGGGCAAGCCGAATCTTGGCGCGAATCTCGATCCATCACATTTCTTTTGGCAGGGGATTGATCCGATTCTTTCCGCACAAATGCTTGGAGAAGCAGGACTTTTGTTCTATGTGCATGCGAAGGACACAGAACTCGATCGACACGAAGGACCACGCAATGGATATCTCGATGCTCGTCCGTATTCGGCATTGAACAGCCGCTCGTGGAATTTCCGAACTTGCGGTGATGGTCACGGCCACGAGTTTTGGAAGCCATTTGTTTCGATGCTTCGACGACAGGGTTATGACCACGTGCTTTCAATCGAACATGAAGATGCGCTACTCAGTGTCGATGAAGGATTTCGTAGAGCAGTTCGATTTCTCAAGGAAGCGATTATCGAAGAGCCGCCAGCAACTCCTTGGTGGACGTAAGTTTCTGTTGGGCAGATTTCTTGTGTTGAGATTGCATGCGCTGAATTGTGTTATTCAGGCAGCGGCGTGATCTCGATATCTTTGGATCGGCTGACGACGACTGTCCAAGTGACAACAGTTCCTTCGCTTCCTGATGGCGTGGGTTGAATCACAAGATCCCAGCGCAAAATCCCTTGAGGGAATTGCGTGGCGATGTAATCCGCATCTCTGGAAAGGAGCAAACTGCTTGCAGAGAGATTGACCTCAATCTTGTCATTGCGACTGACGGGTCGTCGATCAAAGAATTCCATATCGATCGGTCGACCTGTTCCGTTGGAGATGGTCACGCGATAGTCGCTGACCGTGTCAAGCCCTCCGCCAAAGAGTCCAGATTGCCGATCTTCCTTCTTGATCAATTCTCGACGTGCAGTGACTGCAGGATCTGCACCGAAGAAAACATCAAATTCTTGCTGAGGCGCAGCGCCAATAAAAGGCGTGGATCCAACATAGTCCGCCCCGACGAAAACAGATGCGCGCCCAGGCAGCAATTGGAATGGACTTGAATTGGTCAGAGTGCCGCGAAGAAAAACACCTTCGGATGCGATGGGTTGCGTTTGGAAAACAAACTGTGTTGGGGCATCAAACGATGCAATGCGAGCGCGGCGTCGCACTTGGTCATCGCTCGGCGCATCGAAGGGCAATGCGATGGTGTATGTCACACTCGGTCCAGATCCACCGACGTCAGCGTCTTCACTCAATTTTTCTGCAACTGATCTGCGCTTCGACAATCCAGATGAGGCATCACTCATTTCCTCACTTGCTGGCATTGCAGTGGGTGCAGGATTGGCGGATGCAACTCTACCGACACTCGCAGTCTTCGCTCGTTCGAATACCTCGCGAACATCGACAAACCATGGCGTGACGGTTGGGGGACTTGCAGCATACGAAGGTCGTGCAGTTGAAAGCGAAAGGCGCACGCCTTTCCAATCTTCACCCGAATTCTGAATCACGAGTGCGTCAAATTCAATGCCGATGACATTGCGATCAGTCGATGCGCGAATGGAATAGACAGGTTCCCAGCGCGCATCAGTCACGAGATAAGACAATCGCACTGGAACTTCGGCTTCGGTTGTTATCGCCAACAATACTTCCGCGGACTGCATTGTCTTTGCACGACCACCGAGCGCGTTTCTACGATTGACTGCAGTTTGAAGGTCTTTTTGAAGCAAATTGGCTCGCTCGGTGGTGGTGCGAATCAATCCGCCGATTCGTGTGCGTTGCGTCGCCATCCAAGCGAGTTGTCCATCAAGACTCGCAAGATCAAGTTTTACTGTTCCTCCATCCTTGGTCGCATCGGTGGCCGCCCGTATGCCTACTGACTCAACGACTTTCAATTCGCTTTGCAATCCATTCAATGCATCGACGGTGGCCGCAATCTCTTGATTGATTTTTCGGATTTCTGCGTCCATCACGGCAGCATCAGGAGTTGATGCTGCGTCTGGTGTGGCACGCTGCGTAAAATCGACGGAGAGAATTCGGCCAGATCCGCTCTTCGCTTCAAGTGTGTCGGGCTGAATCGATGCAGGCAGATCTTCAAAGTGAAGTTTCCAAAGTCCAGGTGTCAGTGTTGTTGTCGCAACTCTGGTGATTGCAGCGCGACCTTGATAGAGGACGACTGATTCAATCTTGGCTTTCAACAATCGTTCTGCAGGAACATTTGGGTTGGTTGGAATGACATCATCTTGGCAAAACGCATACGGACCAAGAGCAATACAACAAAGTGAGAATGTGAGGCACTGGATTTTCATGTTTTGTTTTCCGATCATGTCTCAATTTCGAGCAGTGCAGCACGAATGCCAGCACGTTCAAGCAACGCAGCTATTCGTGCCGCATGTTCCAGTTTGCTCCCTTGGACTTCTTGAATAAGTCCACGCATTTCACGCTCTTTTTGCAAGTATCTCAAAGCAGTTTCTGCAACGGCGTTTGGTTCCATCGAGGCGAAGAAGTCGATCCCTTCGCGGTACACGATTCTGCTTGCCACGTATTTTGCAACGACCCATTCCAAATATGCAGTTGGAAGTTCGTCGAAGATACGTTCGCCAACCGTCTTGGAAAGTTCTCGTGGCATGTGGCTGAGAATGACATCTCGGAAAATATCTCGGTTGCTTGAAGCCCAACTTGCGACTGCAGGCTGAATCGCATTGGCGCTGGCGTTGATCGCCAGGGAGAGCTTCGTCGACAATTCTGGAAGTGGCACAGTGGGATGTCTGCGTCCCTCGCCAAGCAAAATGATCGCTTCTTGGCGAGCAGCTTCACGCAATTTCTCCAAGACCTGCCCGACAAATGCAGGCTTGATCTTCAGGAATTGTTCTTCATTCAACAGCATGCTGGAAGCAATCTCGAAACTTGAACACATCACGCCGCATTTGTTTGCGCTTGAATCTTTGATGATCACTGTCCCAGCCTTTGCGAGCGAAATGCGTGCATCTGGCGTGAGAAAAAGATTTGCTCCTTCAACAATCAGCGGGCTTGATGGTTTTCCATTGGGCAGCAAATACTCGCGCCAATTTCTTTCATTGATCGTCGCAGGTCGTCCACCTCCTGGAATGAACGCATCAGAAACGAGCCGATTATGAAGGGAATTGCGCAATTGAACACCTTCTGGAGTATCAGCTTTGACCACGCGTCCCTTTGCCGAAAGGCACTTTGGATTGAAATGGGAAATCGCCAAGCCGGCAACAAAGAGTCTTTCAAGTTCAGCATGATCGAGTCCTTGCGGATCTTCACCAACTCCACTTCCATCTGCAACTCCCACGATGCATGCGTTTGCGCCATAGTCACGGTGAAGAATGCGCATCATATTGCCAGCAACATCGCCATCGGGGCCGCCGGTGATCTTGACTGTGAAACGCTGCTTCGTGGGATCGATCCCTTGCGACAAGAGCGCAATTCGCAGGAAGACATTCACGCCTTCGCTTGTGACGCCATACTCCTTGTGATTGATTCCGCCATTGGGCTTGGAACTCATGAATGCATTGGCAAGTGGATATTTCCGAGTTGCCGCATGTGACACAATCCAGTCGATGTGCACGGGTGTAATGTTCTCATCTGGTCCAAGGAAAATAAATTCTTCTCGGCCCAAGTGATCAACGATGCGAGATCGCGTCGCAGGATCGGGGGTGATGAGATCAAGGATGCCATCTACGAAAGCCTTCACGCAGCGATTCGTTTCTGCTGGTGGTTCCAGCACGATTGTCGCTTTCGCGCCACCTTCTGGAATATCCTTGTTTTTCAGCTGTTGGGCGAACGCAAGGCCATAGACCTCGTCGAAGAGTCGCTCTGATTCGCGGTCAAAGAGGAGTGTAGTTGCAGGCTTCACGACTCGTAGGCCACCGCGCGCAATTTCTTTGAAGCGGACATGGAATCCGTGAAAGCCTCGGCCATAGACAAAGAAGACGCCGAATGGCAATTCGGGTCGAGTCGGACCAACGAGCAACTCAGGATCAAGCCGAACTGAAAATGAGAATCGGTCTGCGATATAAAAGTTTGTTCGGCGCACTGCCTGCACTGCACGCAGGAATGCGGAAAAAATTTCGTGCGCATCATCTGAGTCGCTGATCGCATCGATTGTGGATCGAATCGTTGCAACGCGTGCGTTGAATTCTGCATCAGCAAGTGGCTTCGCAGGATCGAAACGTGAAGTAAAGAGTTCAAGGATTGGCAGAGTGATCGAAGCGCGTGATTCAATCGTCGTCGTCACGCGGTCTCGACTGAACGCCAACGCATCAGTTGGCACAAGCATCTGGCGAACAAGATCCGCGAAGGCAGAAATCAATTCGCCTTGGGGAAGTGTGAACTCTGGATGGCGTCCAATCAATTCGACCACACGGAAATCGAGCCACTTCAAGCGCATTATCTCGCTGTGCAAAGACGACCAGCGCGGATCATTTGCTTCAATTCTCGTGTGATTCGCCCATTGCGCAATGAATCCAAGGAATGTCACGGATCCGTATGGCGCATCCTGCACAATGTCCAAGTGCGCACGTGTGATGCTGGCATTGTGCCGCATAAGAATTCGTGCTGCGCGTTCAAGCATTGTTCGAGTGCGCGCGTTCGAGACCGCAATTGTGATTCGGCTGGTGGTTGGATCATCTTCTGATTCGAGAGAGACGATTGGTTTGTCCGACCCAGAAATCTGGCGAAAGAGCTCGAAGTGACGGCACATACGCAAGGGGGTCAGCGTCGATAAATATCGTGCCGAGCATCCAGTCAGAAACTTGCGAAGCGAATCCACTTGAAGACTCGGGTGATGCGTACGAGAGAAGGCAATCGTTTTTTCAATCGCGGCATTCTGCGCAGCGTTTGATTTGTCGTATGGTTCCTGATCTCCAAATTCAAATGTATCAATGACAAGTTCCCCGTCCTTTGATGAGTGAATCTTTGCTGCTCGAAGTGATACGTCCATTGGAAGATCTCTGACAATGTCCGCGAGAACTCCAGCGCGATTTCCACTTCGAATAGCAGTGATCGAATGACCGTCCGTGCTCTTCAGCGTGACATCGATCGGTCGGCCAGAAGTTTTCGCGGCCAAGATTGAACGAAGGTGGACTCGTTGCGCTTCAGGAGAGGTGTCCTGAAAGTACATCTTTGGCATATTGTCGAGAAACCATGGCACAACTACGCAAGCTGTGGAATGGAATTCAGCGGAGAGTTGGTCCAGCAATCCGTTGGTTTGGGGGCTCGGCTGGGTGGCATCGTTTGATCGAACGGTGGTCATCACATAAAAGTACCCTTTCTGCTCAAATCAAGTTGAGCAATACTCAGAATGACCACGATCATTATTGGAAACTTCGATGGCGTCCATATCGGGCATCAAGGGCTTATTCGCCGTGCTCGTGATTATTCGCCCACAAGCGATGTGGTCGCTGTGACCTTCGATTCCCACCCAGCCTTGCAGACGCGTGGAGAAGCACCTCCGATGTTGACCACAAATCAAGTTCGCGAGCGCTTGCTAATCGAATCTGGGGTTCACCGAGTTGAATGCTTGAAGACAACGGCAGAATTGCTTGCGCTGACTCCTGATGCATTCGTCGAATTGTTGCAATCGAGAATCAATTTCTCCGCAGTTGTTGAAGGTGAAGATTTTCGATTTGGTTGTCGACGAAGCGGCGATGTGAACACACTTCGCGAAATTGGTCGGCGCAAAAAATTCGAGACGATCGTTGCGGACGATGTCGATGTTGCTCTGCATGATGGTCAGATCGTTTCCGCACGAAGTTCGATGGTGCGCTGGCTCTTGGCCAACGGGCGTGTCGCTGATGCCCGACGGATGCTTGGTCGTTCATATTCTGTTGCTGGCATTGTTGTGCTTGGGCAACAGCGTGGTCGCCAATTGGGATATCCAACTGCGAATCTTGCTCAATTGACTTCGCTTCTGCCGAGTGATGGGGTCTATTCAGTTGGCGTCGAGGATGCACAAGGTCGCCACTGGCGCGGCGCAGCAAGTATTGGTTCGAATCCAACATTTGGAGAGTGTCCACGTACTCTTGAAGTTCATGTTCTCGACCTTCCAAAGAATGCAGACCTCTATGGACAAATGATGCGAATCTCCTTTCACGAATGGCTACGCGGCATGATGAGATTTGATTCCGTCGATGTGCTTGTCGCACAGATTGCGCGTGATTGCGCACAGGTGGTTGCATGAGTGCATATCTCTCTACAACGGATTTACCAGCGATTGCGCGACGATTGAAAGACGCATCGCATATCGCAGTCGTCAGTCACGCAAAGCCAGATGGAGATGCTGCAGGATCAATTCTCGCAATGACACGGGCGCTTCGTTCGATGGGCAAGCGAGTCGATGGGATGTTCACCGGAGTGGTGGATCCAAACATTCAATCGCTCGCTGCACCAGGCGAGATTCAATTAGCGACGGCTTTGCCGCCAGATCCTGCAATCGACCTTGTCGTGCTTGTGGATACTGGTGCGTGGAGTCAAGTCGAACCACTCGATGTATGGCTGAAGTCCATGGCCGGCCGAATTGTTGGGCTTGATCATCACGCGCGCGGCGACGACATCGCATCAGACAGAGTCGTTGATTGCTCGATGGCGTCTGCCACACAGTTGGTGGTGCGATTGATCGACGAACTTGGTGTGCCACTTGTTGCAGCGGGTGCAAGTGCGAAGTTTTCAATCGCAGAGGCGCTCTTTGTTGGTCTCGCAACAGATACAGGATGGTTCCGTTTTCAAAGTGCGGATACTGCAGTCTTCGCGCTTGCATCTCGTTTGCTTGCGCATGGCGTTGACAAGATGGCTCTGTATCAATTGCTCGATGAAAATGGTCGACCGGTTCGCTTGGCAGCAATGGCTCGGGCACTTTCATCGTTGACATTTCATCTCAATGGCCGTGCGACAGTGATGGCGCTTTCTCATGATGATTTCGCACAAACTGGCGCGAATTCTGATGATGTTGGTGGGCTTGTGAATATTCCGTTGACGATCGGTTCAGTGGCGATGTCAGTCGTGCTGACTGAAACGCAACTTGGAATCACAAAGGCAAGTTTTCGTAGTAAGCCTGCGCCATCGGGTGCGCCGAGCGTCAATGTCAGCGATTTCGCAACACAATTTGGAGGCGGGGGACATGCGCAGGCTGCTGGTGCGAAATTGATGTTGCCTTTGGCAGATGCGCGCCGTACTATTGAATCAGCGATCGGTTCTCTCACTGGAGTTCACTCATGATTTCGTTCAAACACATTTTTAACTCTCGCTGCAATACTCTGCTTTACAGTGGTGTTGTCATCTTTTCCAGTATTGCATCTACAGGCTGTGATAAAATGTGCTGTCAGGATGCTGCATCAGATGCTGCATCAAATGCTGCATCAAATGTTGTAAAGAGCGCAGCTCAGATGTCAGGGAATTCAACAACTTTATTTTTGGATATCCAAGGCATGCACTGCAATGGTTGTGCGAAAGCAATCGATGCAGAAGCGAGATCAGTTGATGGTGTCAGTGACGCGCAAGTTTCACTTGAAAAGCACTCCGCCACGATACAAATTGCCACTCCTGAACTTGCCGCAAAGGTCGAGTCTGCGATTCGATCGTTGGGTTACACCGTGACGGTCGTTCCTGCGCCAAATTAGTTGGTATTTGCAGGGGTTTTCCCTGTGGAACTGATCAATTTTGGAAAAACTCGCAGCGCAGCTGGCAACAGCATGACAGCGCAAATCAGGCAGGAAAAACTGCCCAAGAACATGATCCATCCAAGGCTTTGCAATCCTCGGTGAGATGCGAAGAGTAATGTCCCAAATCCGACAGCAGTTGTGACTGCGCTCAGAATCACTGCGCGCTTTGTCCAACCAAACGCACGGGTGCTTCCTTGTTCACGTGCTCTGTGCATGACATGTACAGAACTGTCGATACCAAATCCAAGGAGCATTGGAACGCTGAAGAAGTTTGCAAGGTTCAGCGAGACTCCAAGCAATCCAAGCAATCCAAATGTCCAGCTCATACTGACCAAGAGACACGCCATACATATCGCTGTGGATACGACAGATCGCAAATCGAGCCAGACAAGGAGCGTGATCGCAAGTACAGACCAAGTTGACATCAGAATGAACGCGCTTCGCATATCGATGATTGATTCGAAGACCGTCATTGGTGCTCCAGTCGCATTTGGATCAATCGTGCGGAGTGTTTTTACAAATGATTCGAGTGGGTTGAATTCCCAGAGGTCCTCCTTAGGAAAAATCGACACCAACATTCCACCTTCAGGGGAGACAAATCGAGATCGAACTGCAAGGGGCAGACTCTCTCGCAATCCAGCATTTGCCCCGATTCCCATTTGTTTTAGTGCATTTCCAGTGTGCGCAACCATCGCTTGGGCTTGGACCTGCGCCGCCAAGCGCTGCTGAGGATCGTTCAATTTTCGCTCAAGTTGTAAGAGTGCTTCCGCGATTTTGCGCAAAGGTGCAAGTTCTTTAGAATGTGCTTGCAATGACGCAAGTGCGAGCATTTGCTCCAATCGATTGCGAACACTCTCAACGAATGCGCCAGTCAGTTCTTGTTGCTGGACAGGATTCGCTTTCAATCCAAGAGCAGATGATGCAGGCTTCATTGGCGAAAGCGCCGCTGCCAATTTTGAGCGAAGTTCGATTCGTTCCGCACTATCTGGAGCAACCAAATCCAGCACACTGTGAACTTCAGCAACAAGTGGTTGTGCCTGCGCACGTTCGACCGTGGTTGTGACTTGCGCTTCCGTTCTGCAGATCACAGCTCCAAACCAAGACGCGCTCAAGGAATCTTCAAGAATTCGGTGTTCCCACTGAATAGAGTCCAACCCCTCTGCTTGTAGTTTCAGCAGGTTGCTTTCGAATTTCATCAGCGGAATAAAAGAGCACAAAACGATCGTCACAATTCCACAGCTAACAAGAATCATCCTTGGACTTCTTGCCGAAGAACTCGATAGGGGAGGTTCAATTTGCAGGGTGCTGGTAATTTCAGAAACACCGCGACTCTTCGCACGCTTCTCCCGCCAACCATCGACCAAGACAATAAGCGCGGGCAGAACAAGCGTCATCATGAAAACACAGATGAGAAGTCCGCTTCCAGCAATAATGCCAAGTTCTCGCAGTCCGCCGAATTCTGTGCCCAGCGCAAGAAAGAACACGGCGGCGCTGGTGAGTGCTCCGACCCACGTCGGAATTGTGTTGACCGCCATTGCTGATCGCATCGCACGAAAAGTGCCTAATTTCTGTCGGAATTCTGTGTAACGCGCAATGGTATGGATTCCATAATCCACCCCAGCGCTTACCAGAACCAACATAAAGACGAGGCTGAGCAAATTCAATCTGCCGACGAATAGTGTGGCTGCGCCATAGGTGCACGCAAAGGTCAATGCGAGAGTGACAGATGCCAGAATTGGACGCACGAGACTCCCGAATGTCCACATCGTGAAAATCATCACAAACATTGCTGCGACAAGCGTTCCCCGCGTCATGTCCTGACTGGTCGTAATGAGTTCATCAGCTTGCAAGACAGGCTTTCCAGTCAGTCCGATATCGACTGAGGGCGAATGAGATTGGACTTGTGAAATGACATCGCGAATCTTTGCTAAGACAGGCTCGATTGTTCCAAGCCCAGAGAAATCCTTTCGCGGAAAAATCTCTATGAAAAACATATTGCCACTCGAAGAAACCAAATATTCATTCTGGCGTTCTTGCGCAAAAAGAAACCCATCGTTCGGTTGCGCAGAGACTGCGCTCATCAGGAGCGCCGTACCAGCGCCAAGTCGTTCACGCTCTTCAACGTTCATTGAAAGTCCGTTGCTTAGTAGCCTTCGCAATCGTTCATCGGCGGCGTTCAGTACCGAGAAGGCACTCAAGGATGAATCTGCATTCTCGAGCAGTGGTTGAAATCCATCAGCTGCAGTCAGAAGTGATTTCAATTCTGATGTACTCATTGCACGCGGCGCAAGTCGCCACTGTTCATCTCCATCGATGCGCGCATAGACACCTGGAAGGTCCGCAAGAGATTCAAGTGCCAACTTCAGTTCATTGACCGCAGTCTTTGCAGCTGCAGGATTTCCTTTGGCATCGACGGCAACATAGAGATATTCAAGATCACCGAATTCCTTGCAAAATGCAGCGTATTTCTGCATAAATGCGCGGTCTGGGCTGATGAGCGAATCGGTGTTGGCATCAAGTATCAAATTCTTTGATGCATACCAAGCACTGATTGCCGAAACAATCACCGCACAAATGACAACCGTCTTTGGTGATCCTGTCACAACGTTGATCAGCCACGCGATGATTCGCGTTCGCCAGTTTGGATATTCGTTGTGTCTCTCGGTCAAACCGTTATGCATGAGGGTTCGTGATCATTTCCGATTATCTGTGTGCTGTTCAGTTGTCTCGGCGACACCGAGCCACTCTGCGGCTGCTTGCTGTGGATCCGATTCTTGTTCCACCTTGGGCGCAACATTCCTTGGTCGAAGAGAGTTGATCGCAATTCGTCGCAGTGCATCCCACGCTGGCCCAGGAAAGCGGTGGATCCCAAGCATAGTTTTTTCAAACGCACTCAGGAAATGTCTCACATCATCCGCATCAATTGTCAGCGGTGGAGTCAACTTGAGCACTGGAATGCCGTGCCCCGCAACTTGCGAAAGAATTTTGTGATCCTGCATCAACGGAATTGTGACGGCTTGAGTGAAGAGATTGACGTCAAGTGCGTGGATCATTCGCCACGCCATTCGCAATGTCGGAGATCTGGGCTTTGCAAATTCGATTCCGATCATCAGTCCTCGTTGTCGAATCGCACCCAGCAATTCGAACCGTGGCTTCATCGCCTCCAGTCCATTGCGTAAAAGTGCCCCGGTTTGTGTGGCATTTTCAGCCAATCGCTCATTTTCCAAGACGCTCAGAGTCGCGAGTCCAGCAACCATCGCAAGCCCGCTCATATGAAAAGTGGACGAATGAACAATTGCTCGATCAAGGCGGGAAAAAACCTTCTCCCAGACAGATGTCTTGGTCATCACAGCACCGACGGGAACATAGCCACCAGAAAGTCCCTTGCTCAGCACGATTATGTCCGCCTCGACAGCGCCTTCTTGATCGATTGCAAGAAAAGATCCTGTTCGACCAATCCCAGTCTGAACTTCATCAACAACAAACAACGCACCATATCGGTGGCAAAGAGCGGATGCCTTTGCAAGAAAACCATACGAATGCATATTGACTCCCTTGCCTTGAATTGGCTCGACGACAAATCCTGCAACATCACCACGGGAAAGTTCGCGTTCGAGTGCAACCAAATCATTGAAGGGCAGGGCGCGAAAATCTTTTGGATGAGGTTCAAATCCACTTCGAAAGCTTTCGCATCCGTTCATAGCCAATGCACCAGTCGAGAGTCCATGAAATGCACCTTTTTCATAGAGCATCTCTGGTTTTCCAGTTGCACAGCGCGAAAATTTAATTGCTGCCTCGATGCCTTCTGTCCCTGAGTTTGTAAAGAACACGCGGTCGAGATCTCTGCCAACGCGACCCTTCAGATGTCGCGCCAGTAATCCTGGAAGAATCGATGCATCGAACTGGACCATCGATGGGGTTTGCGATGCAAGAAAGTCTGTGAGCGCTTTGCGAATCACAGGATGATTGCGACCTACATTGCAAACTGCATATCCACCAATCATGTCCAAATAGCGATTCCCATTTGCATCCCAGAGATATTGCGATTCTCCACGAACATATTCGTGGTCGAAACCGATCAATTTCAGTGCATGCATCCACTTTGGATTGACATGCTCACTGTGCAGAGATCGCGCCGAGCCGCGGTGGCTTGCGAGAAGTTGATCGAGATCAAAGGACATTAAAACTTGCGTGCGCAGTGATCGCTGGGGTCGCTGGCAGAGTTCCGCCCACAAGAACATGTCGTCCTGCGACAAAGACATCAGTTGCTCGACCTCGAACTTGCCAACCATCGAACGGGCAATTGCGACTCTTCGATTGGAAAGTTTCCGAATCAATTTTCCACGAAGCATTCGCATCAATCACAGTCACATCTGCCGGAAGTCCTTGTGCAAGTTGTCCATGTCCAATCGAATCGATCCCTAAGAGTCGCGCAGGTTCGATCGTCAGCAAGGCAATGAACCGTGGCCAATCGATCGCACCACTTTCGACGAGCGCCTTGGCATAGAGGGCAAGAGCGCATTCCAATCCGATCATTCCAAATGGCGCGGCAGCAAAATCGCGCGCTTTCTCTGCGGATGCATGTGGCGCATGATCAGTCGCAAGCACTGTGATCGTTCCATCGACGATTCCTTCGATCAATGCGCGAATGTCCTCGTCGGTTCGCAGTGGCGGATTGACTTTCGCTTGTGTGTTGTAATTATTGCACGCTTCTTCGGTCAGCAACAGATGATGCGGCGATGCTTCTGCAGAGACTCGCTGTCCATCTGCGCGGGCACGCCGCACAATGTCCACTCCACCGGCAGTCGTCATATGTTGCACGTGATAGCGACATCGATGTCCGCGGTTTAAGCGTATATCCCGCTCAATAATCACTTCTTCTGCGACAGCTGGCCAACCGCCAAGTCCAAGTCGTGCGCTAATCACACCAGAATTCATCACTCCGCCCACCGTCAGCGTGGGATCTTGACAGTGCTGCATAAAAACCTTGTCGAGCGATGCGCACACCGCCAAAACTTTCCCCATCATCCCTGCGCTTGCGATGCAGTCGCCATCATCGGTGAATGCGACCGCGCCCACTTCCGCCATCGCTCCCATCGGGGCAAGTTGTTCGCCAGCGCGTCCGACCGTTGCAGCACCCGCCACAAAGACGCGCGCCTTTCGACTTGCTGCCGCACGCATCTGCACAAATTCGACAGTACTTGGAAGGTCGATGGTCGGCGTTGTGTTGGGCATGCAGCAAACACTGGTGAAGCCACCTGCAACAGCTGCAGCTGCACCAGTTGCAATCGTCTCTTTATGTTCCGCTCCTGGCTCTCGAAGATGAACATGAGGATCAATCAATCCTGGAACGACTAAGCGCCCTTCGCATTCGATTATCGCACAGCCCTCTGGCGCAGAAAGTTTTCCAGGCTTTTTCGAAATCTCAGCGATCACTCCAGCAGAAATTAAAAGGTCAGCAGTGGCATCAAAGCCGCTTGCAGGATCGATTATCCGACCTCCACGGAGAAGAAAGCTACTGCTCATGGTCGTTTGATAATAGCGAATCTCGATCTTTGAAGATCAAGTAAAAAACCGCAGAACCCGAGTGTTCGGGATCTGCGGTTTTGTTGAACAGCTTTGATTACAAATCAGCCGTTGGTCTTGCCGGACATTGGGCATGCGCCGCAACCCGACTTCTTTTGACCGCTGACAGCACCAGGTGCTGCTGCTGCTGGCATAACTGCTGGAGCAGATTTATCGCATGTCGCTGACTTATCTTCCTTGCAAGAAGCAGCTGACTTGCTTGCGCAGCATGCTGAAGAAGCGCCACTCACAGCGCCTGGGGCGGTGGTGGTTGGGGTGTTCGCACATGCAGCGAGTGAGAGGAGGAGAATGCTTCCGGTAATTTTTACGAAATTCTTCATAGTGTTAAATCCTTTGTTGTGAACTTTGTGTTCGGTGCGTGTATCAGAAAATAGAAAGACAATTGTTGGGAAAAGTATATCGGCTCAACGCTCAAAGTTCTCTAGAATTGCATAAAATGGTTAAGAATTTGACTTTGCAATTGCTGAAAAAAGCTCGTGGATTACCCCCAGAGTCTGGGGTCTATCTCATGAAAGACGAGCAAGGGGGGGTTTTATACGTTGGGAAAGCCCTCCAATTGCCCGATCGGGTCAGTTCGTATTTCATTCCCAGCGTCGATTTGGGTCCTCGAAAGCAACCAATGTTGGCGCTGATCGTTGATTTCGACGTGATTCTTTGCGAGAGCGAATGGGAGGCGTTGTTGATGGAGGCGCGCCTCGTCAAAGATCTTCAACCGCGATTCAACGAACGTTTGCTCGATGACAAGACATTTCCATATCTCGCAATCACGATGCGAGATGAATTTCCTGGAGTCTTTGTGACTCGCAATCCACAAGACGCACGGTTTCAAGGATCGCGCATCTTTGGTCCATTTCTAAGCGGCGGATCACTACGTCACGCTGTGCAGATTCTGCAACGAGTCTTTCAGTATCGCACATGCGAACTTGATATTCGTAGTGAAAATCCAGCGAATCGAACTTTCCGCCCGTGCCTTCTGCATGCAATTGGTCAATGCACAGCACCTTGTGCGAATCGCGTGACTCCCGCTGCATATCGCGAAGATATCGATCGATTCATTCGCTTTCTCGGTAGTAAGCGAAGCGCAATGCTTCGAGAACTTCGCGCCGAAATGGAGATCGCTTCTGTCGAGAGAAAATTCGAACGAGCGTGTGTCTTGCGTGATCAGATCGCAGCAATTGAACGATTGGAGCAACGCGATCATCACAAAGGCGACGGTCGGTATGAATGGCAGCCAGAAATTACGGAATTCATTCAGAACCCCGCGGATGGACTTGCAGCATTACAACTTGCGCTTGGTTTGGAAACATCCATTCGATGTCTCGAAGCGATCGACATCGCGCATCTTGGTGGCGATGAGACTGTCGCCAGCAAAGTCTGTTTTATCGACGGGCGTCCGTTCAAAGATGGCTATCGTCGATATCGCATTCGCACTGCTGGCAATGATGATTTTATGGCGATTCGTGAAGTGGTGAGTCGTCGATACAGAGAAGCAGGAGATGGACTAGAACTTTATCCAGATTTGGTTTTGATCGACGGCGGAGCGGGTCAATTGAGCGCAGCGCTTGAAGCTTTCGAATCACTACGAATCAAGCCGCCACTGGTCATTGGACTGGCAAAGAAAGAAGAAGTGATTTATCGCCAAGGATTTGCAGAACCACTCCGACTTGCGCGCAACGATGCTGGATTGAAACTCTGTCAAGCAATTCGCGACGAAGCCCATCGATTCGCCCAGCATTACCATCACATTCTTCGATCAAAGCGAATGATGGACTGATCTCCGTGCATGTGTCATACGCATTGCAATGAAACTGTCATCGGCAGATGAAATGAATGCCAATTGATTAGATCGGGCTCGGCATAGCACCTGGAGGCATTTCCTCAGTCGGATCATTCTTGATGAGTGTTGGAGCAGGAGGCTTTGGAATCTCGCTGTTCAACAATTCAGCAACGCTTGGTCGCTGAAAAACTTCGCCTCGCATGATTCGATCAACATCCTCTTTCGAGAGTGTCTCGACAATAAGAAGTGCTTCCGCAACGGCAGCAATCTGAGTCCAATTGTCGCTGACCATCTGCGTCGCATCCGCATATGCACTGTCAATAAATTTGCGAACCTCTTCGTCGATGACCCGCGCCGTCTCTGGAGAATAATCCTTTTCAGGCATAAACATCTCACGCTCATCTGATCCTGCATAATTCACAAAGCCCAATCGATCAGACATTCCCCATTGCAGAACCATCGTGCGTGCGAATGACGTTGCCATACGGATATCCATCGATGCACCGCTTGAAACATCGCTCGTTTTGCGCTCTTCTGCGATACGACCTCCGCACAGAACCCGCATCGTGGCGAGCATATACCGACGGGAATAACCGTATCGATCCTTTTCGGGAAGGCTGAATGTTGCGCCCATCGCTTGGCCGCGTGGGATGATCGTGACCTTGTGAAGTGGATCTGCGTCCTTGAGAAGAACTTGCAACACTGTGTGGCCGGCTTCGTGATATGCAGTTGCGATGCGTTCTTCTTCTTCGATCTTTCGACTTTTGTTCGCCCGTCCGAATCGCACTTTGTCACGCGCTTCTTCAAGGTCAACCATTTCGATTGCTTCCTTCTCGGCCATCGTTGCGATGATCGCAGCTTCATTGATGATTGCCGCAAGATCCGCACCAGAAAACATCGGAGTTCCTCGTGCTAATTTTTCGAGATTGACATCGCTTCCCATCTTGACCTTCTTCGCATGGACCGCAAGAATTTGGCGGCGACCGATCACATCGGGAAGGGGAACGGCAACTTGTCGATCAAATCGACCTGGTCGTGTCAACGCTGGATCGAGCACATCTGGACGATTGGTTGCCGCAATCACAATGATCTGGTCATTCGCCTCGAAACCGTCCATTTCGACAAGGATTGCATTGAGAGTTTGTTCTCTCTCGTCATGTCCACCCGAAGAAAATCCGCCGCCGCGTCTGCGACCGACCGCATCAATTTCATCCAAGAAAATAATGCAAGGCGAATTATCCTTCGCTTGCTTAAACAAATCGCGCACTCGACTCGCGCCAACTCCCACAAACATCTCTACGAAATCCGAGCCGGAAATCGAGAAGAATGGAACATCTGCTTCACCTGCAATCGCCTTTGCCAACAGCGTTTTTCCGCAACCTGGCTGTCCTGACAACAGCACGCCACGTGGAATGCGACCACCAAGTTTGCTGAATCGCTTTGGGTTTTTCAAGAATTCGACAATTTCTTGAACTTCTTCCTTTGCTTCTTGAACTCCAGCAACATCGTTGAAGGTGATACTGACATTTTCTTTGTTCGTCACTCTGTGTCGGCTTTTGCCGAATGACCCGAGCATTCCACCAGGTCCGCCGCCACTCGCGTTTCGCATCCCGCGTGCGATCAAAAACCACAGCACAGCCAATATCAAAATTCCAGGAGCGAGCGTCAGCAGCAATTGCACAAACATGCTTTGACCAACTTTCTCTTGCCATTTCACTCCAGAAGTTGTCAATTGCTCGCGAATCCAATCGTAATTGCCGGGAATAATACGAACCCAAACTTGCCCGCCTTTCTGGCCAGTCCTTTCAGTCGCTCCAGGAAGAGCTTTGGAAAGTGTCGCCATTAACTTGTCATCTTCAATGATGACGGATGCTGGTTCGAAGTACCCCGTCTTTGCCAAGACGAAAAACTCTTGTGGCGTTTCAATCGCCTCGCCGCTTTGAGAAGTGCTTGTCAGCACTGTCCACATGACTGCGACGACGGCGAGCGCTAAAATCCAAGTCATAAACTGTCTGCGAGTCTTTGGGGGAGTGGGCGCATTCTTCTTGTCGCCATCAGGTTTGCCTGGTGATTTGTCGTTGGAATCTCGGTTGGCAGGGGGGACATCATTTGGCCCAGCCATCAAAATGGGTGCGCCAAACAGTTGAGGAGTTTTCGAATCAATTTGATTATTCATTTGGAGTTTGTTTGCTGAGTCGTTTCTTTGTCGCTGATGATTCTCATTTCGTTGCGAAAGGGTTCCAATATCGTTTACCACTCACCTTGCAGACTTGCGACTATATCCCGCGCCAACTGCTCAGAAACGGCAAATCTTGCTAAATCAATCGGCTGATTATTCGGAAGGCTTGCAACAAAGACCGCACTTGACTGAAATCCTGCTCTGGAAATGATGGGTTTCCCCGTTTTCATGTCAAGCCATTCGAAATCGACGGTCACTTTTAGAGCCATTTCTTCGGTCAAACGAGTCGCGAGGCTCTGCGAGAGCATCGAAAGGTCCACACTGGATATGGTTCCGCGCAGAACTGTGTCTGCTCGACCTTCGCCAGTGATCTTGTAAGGGGTCGTTGATTCGATTTCCTTTACTAAAGCGTCTACCAATTGCATTGGAATTGCACGATCTGCGCTGGAATTCTTGAAAATTGGCACAGCAACACTGCGGTACTTTTTCGAATAGAGCGCTCCGCTTGTATAGCCACTTGATGATGCAGAATCGCATCCGCCGCTGAAGAAAACCCCCGCAATTCCACTTAAAAGCAGGGCGAGTATTACCCCTGATTGGGTATGAACATTCGCACGGACTTTGGAAATTGGCAAGATCATTTTCACGGAGTTTTTCCTGTTGGCGCTGGTGCTGGCGCGGGTGCAGGTGCTGGCGCGGGTGCAGGTGCTGGCGTTGGCGCAGGTGCTGGCGCCGGCGCAGGTGTTGGCGCAGTTGGGGCTGGCGGCAAGCCTGGCAACGAATCTTCGCTAGGCGCTCCAGTTGGTGGTTCATTCAACTTGGGAATGTCGCCGACATTTGGCAATTCGCTGGTTGTGGTCTCCCAATCGATGCCGAGGAGTTCCTTACGCAACTTGGGGTAATCAGGTCCGTTTGTTTGAATCCACTTCTGGACTTCGCGAGGCAACTGAGCAAAAATCTTTGGGATTTCTCGAAGGGCAAGTAATGATGCAATGGATTTTGGATAGCTCGTCACCAATCGTCGGATGTACAGTTCGGACGAGATTGGATCGCCCATGGATTCATACCAACCTGCCTCATACAGAATTTTCGTAGCCTCCGATTCATAGATTCGAACGAGCAATGCATCTGCACCAACCCGTTGGGCGGTGATGGGATCGACAGCTTGCAATTCCTTCAGCCGAGCGCTTGCTTCGAAGAGGCCGCGGGCGTCATACTTTGGCCCTTTATATGCCCCACAAAGCGAATAAATCAGCCTTAATCTAGCCTTTTCCACATTCATGGATCGGGGATAATTCTGCACAAAAAGGTCGTATGCCTCGGCCGCCAACTGCAAATTCCGCTTGCGAAAATAGAAGTCTGCAAGCTCCATTCCAGCTTGCTCTGCCAGTTGGCTTCCTGGGAGTCGCTCCTGAATTCGAATCAAGATTTCTTGGGCTTCATCATCTGCATTCAGCCAGCGAAAAGTCCCAAAGAACTTCTTGCGCAACCCATTGGCGTATGCCTTGGCGATTTCGTACTCTCTCTGAAGTGCCGTGACAAACACGTCGCTGCCTGGGTAGCGCCTTGCAACTTCTTCATAATCGAAAAGGGCGGTGTACTCATCCCCTTTGGCAAGCAGGGCATCACCCTTCAGAAGCAGCGCATGAGCGCGAAGAGGATCGGCGGGAAACCGTTCAAGCCAGCCCGTGGCAAGATTGTAAGCCCGTGATGCATCTCCTTTTGCCAAAGCAAGTTGCGCTTGTCGCAACTGGCTTGCAGGGCTCTCTGGATCCGAATCAACAGGAGGAATCCATCGATCATCGGATGAAAGTTTTAGATCCCCTTGCGCAAAAACTCCAGATGCGATTGCACCAACAACGCACAACATAACGCAGTGAGAGGTCAATCTTCGAAAAGAGTTGGCTTGGTTTGGCACGGTTAGGAAGATTCTACGCATATTTTTTCTGATGCGTCGAGCGATTATCACCTTTAGGACCCACCCCATCATCTTGTGGTGTTCGAAGGTGAAGGATACGATCGATCGTGCCAACGAAGGAATTGATTCAGTCGCAACACCAATTGGGACCATGGCCTTTGACCACTCCAAAAATAAAAAATGAGAATCTTGCTTGCAGATATTGCAAATTATGATGTATAGTCCTCGCATCTTCATTCAGGATGGACGAAGAGATCGACACGACAAGGATTGTTGTGTCCGATGAGTTCCGACAGGTCAAGGAGAGACCCAGATGTCAAATGCAAAATCTAGCGTTCGCACTGCAAGAACCAATAGAAGTTCTTCTGTAGTTATTTCTTCGAAGAAATCACGGGCAACGGTGAGTCAATCGCCAAAGCCCAAGTCGGCGAAGGCGACTCCGAAGCACGCGAAAGTACAACGAGTCAAATCGCTCGTTGGTCAATCGCCAACTGCGAAAGAAAGCGCAGAGTCGCTTTGGAAACAATATGGAATTGTTCGTAAGGATCCCGCCCGCGATGAAGAACGCAATCAGATCCGAAACGAATTGATGACACGGTTTCACCATCTTGTTCGATATACAGCAGAGCGAATGCGAACTCGCCTTCCTTCTGAAGTGGAAGTTGATGATTTGATCTCGGCTGGTCTTTTTGGATTGATGGATGCGATCAATTCGTATGACCCTTCGCGCGGCATCAAGTTCGAAACATATTGTCCTCAGCGAGTTCGAGGAGCAATCTTCGATGAATTGCGTCAGATGGATTGGGTCCCGAGACTTGTTCGTTCGCGCACATCTCGAATGGATCGCGTTCGAAAGCAAATCGAAATGTCAAAGGGTCGACCAGCAACCGATGAAGAGCTCCTGGCTCATCTTGATGTCAGTCCCGAAGAGTTCGAGAAGATCAATCGCGATTCGCGACCCGTTGGGATCGTGAGTCTCAATAAGAAATGGTCAGATGCGGATTCTTCTGGCGAAGCACGCGAGATTGATGTTCCGCAAGAACCGGGCGAAGCAGATGCATTCCAGATGCTTCAACGACAAGACCTGCAAACGCTTTTGACTCGCGGTTTAACTCGCTCCGAGCGATTGATCGTGATCTTGTACTACTACGAAGAATTGACGATGAAGGAAATTGGCGTGACTCTCGATCTTTCCGAGAGCCGTGTCAGTCAAATGCATTCATCGATCTTGGCTCGGCTGAAGTCGCAGATGAAGCATCGCTTGAAAGAAGTCAGCGAAGAATAAGCCTTTTACTTCTTTGAAGTCGCTGCTGTCGAAGCGCTCGCGAGAGGTCGAATGTAAATATTCATACATTCGAGTGCGCTGCCGTGGCTTTGAATTGCGATTGGTCCCGTCGCAGCAATGCCCGGCAGAGTTGCGCCTGGAATCACAGCTTTATTATTGAGAAGCACTTTCATTTGCTCCCCTTGCATCGTGATGCGAAAGCGATTCCAAGATCCAATGGGCGCATCAGCCTTCATCTTGGGAGTGCACGCAGCGCGAACGGCGGGGGACATTGATTCGTCGGTGCGGTATCCCCAAATTTCTCCGCTTCCTACTGGCCAATTCCACATATTCACTTGGCTCTTTGAATTGCCGCGCACAAAGATTCCGCTATCCCACTCTTCGATTTCCATTGTTTGCAGCTTTCCTGCTGCGTCTTTTTGGTCGCTGCCATCTGCGGCAAACAGAGGTCGTTGCATCTTGCCTTGCGATTCGCCGATCCATTTCCAGTCGATGACGAATTCGAAATCCCCAAAGGAATCGTTGGTCCACAAATGACTTCCTTTGCCGTCATATGAAAGCGTGTCATCATTCATTTTCCAGTGACCCGCAAGTGCTGGATCTTCGTGCCATGCTTTCAAACCATCTCGAAGCAAATATGTAAAACCTTCGTCTGCAAGAGCACATTGATCAGCAGAAATTGGTGGTTCCGTTGCAGGCAGTGGGGTCAGTCTAATATTGCGAAAGCGAATCGGCGTTCCTTCACTTTCCAAGCAGATATATCCCTTACGCGGATTGATATTCGATGCGCCGCCAACTTCGACTCCATTCACAGCAAGAGTCAAGCGTCCATGATCCGCCTTGACTTTGTAGTGATTCCACTCGCCTTTGCCTTTGGTCATGCGTGCCGATGGAAGGCAACGACTCCATCCAGCAGGATGCGGCCGATCGGGAGTCATGGTTGCTCCGTGAATATTGAAGATGTCGCCTTGGCCGGTGTATAGCAGTCGACCTTCTTTGTCTTTGACATCGGGAGTCAGCATGATTTGCACTTCGACCGAGCGAGTGAAGGGGACACCAACTGCAGTCATTGCGTCGCTCCAAATGAAAAGCCCAGCATTGCCAGGTTCCTGCTCGTGCATCCAGTCCATATCAAGCGTGAAATTTTCATACATTTGCGCCGTGCGCAAGACGCCTGTGGGAACACCAGAGCACAAGATGTATGGAACGCCATCATCACCTTGCTTGACAGTCCAAGTATCGCTCGAGCAATTGACATTGACCCAGCCCGAAAGATCTTTGCCGTTGAAGAGCATGATCGGCTCTGAAGTTGATGCAGAAGAATGAAAACAAACAAAAGCAACGAAGAGCGGGGCTATGTTTCGCATATTTGCAGAGGGTATAGCGACCCATCCAGTTGTGCTTTGCTGTCAAAGTCGTGCGGTCAAACAGATATGAATCACAGACGAACTTCAATAACACTTGGCGCGACTTTGAAATCGGCTGTGGTGCGTGCTTTGACATCATCGACTGTTATGCCAGGCGCGACTTCGGTCAAGACAAAGCGCCGTAGAGTTTCGTCCATTTTCATCACGCACATATCCGTGATCAACATATCGACGCAGTGTTTGCCAGTGAGTGGCAGGGTGCACGTTGGAATAATCTTCGCATCTCCGCGCTTATTGGCATGTTCCATCACCACGATTCGCCGCTTGACTCCCGCGACAAGATCCATGGCGCCCCCCATACCTTTGACAAGTTTTCCTGGAATCATCCAATTTGCAAGATCGCCCTCTTGCGAAACTTCCATTGCGCCCAGAATTGCTAGATCGATGTGTCCGCCTCGAATCATTCCAAAGCTCTCTGCGCTGGAAAAGAACGAGTGACCAGCAACTCCAGTAACGGTTTGCTTGCCAGCGTTTATGAGATCAGCATCGACTTCGCTTTCGCTGGGAAATTCGCCCATTCCAAGCAAGCCATTTTCGGATTGAAGCCAGACTGTCATTTCCTTGGGAACATAATTCGCAACGAGTGTTGGAATGCCAATTCCAAGATTGACATAGAAGCCATCTTGCAATTCAAGTGCGGCACGTTGAGCGAGTTGATTGCGATCGAGCGGCATATCACTCTCCGAAACGAATACCCTGAGCAAGAGGAAGATCGCCACCCCAGTTGATGGTGCATGTCTGCCTTCGCATATACGCCTTCCATGAATCCGATCCTGATTCGCGACCACCACCGGTGTCTTTTTCGCCACCGAATGCGCCACCAATTTCTGCGCCGCTTGTTCCGATGTTCACATTTGCAATTCCGCAGTCACTGCCGTGCGCAGCGAGGAATCGTTCTGCTGACCGAACACTGTCAGTAAAAATTGCGCTGGAAAGCCCTTGATCTACGCCGTTTTGTATGGCGAGGGCATCTTCGAGCGAAGCGACAGAGAAAACATACAGAATCGGCGCAAATGTTTCTTCGCGAGTGATGGCAGGAATTTTTCCTTTGGGTACGCGAATGATGGTTGGCTCAACAAAGTTGCCTGGACTCTTTGCCAGTCGATCGATTCCTTCCGTTCCGCCGCAAACAATCGTGCAGCCTTCAGCGACGGCTCGTTCAATTGCCGTGCGCATTCCCACGACTGCTCGCGAATCCACAAGTGGACCCATGAGAGTTTTGGAATCCAGCGGATCACCAATGGGAATCGTTTTGTATGCCTTGGCAAGTCGAGTCGTCAATTGTTCGGCGATCGATTCGTGCACGAGCAATCGGCGAGTTGTTGTGCAGCGCTGACCTGCAGTTCCGACAGCGCCAAAGAGAACTGCGCGTGTGACGAGATCGAGATCTGCATCTGGCTGAACAATGATTGCGTTATTTCCGCCGAGTTCCAGCAGTGTGCGACCAAGTCTTGCACCGACAACTTGTGCGACTCGACGACCCATCCGACACGACCCTGTCGCACTGATGAGTGGCAGTCGTCTGTCTGCGATCATCGGTTCGCCGACATGTTCATCTGTGCCGATGATGAGCGTGAAGACATCCGCAGGATCGAGTCCTTCTGGGCGGAAAATCTGCTGTTCCTTCATAACTTTGCGAGCGATTTCGTTTGTCGCAATTGCAACGAGCGGGGTGAAGAGACTCGGTTTCCAGAGGCAAGTATCGCCACAAACCGCAGCGACAAGTGCGTTCCATGCCCACACAGCGCAAGGGAAATTAAATGCAGTAATGATCCCGATTGTTCCAAGCGGATGCCATTGTTCGTACATGCGGTGGCGCGCGCGTTCGGAGTGCATCGAGAGTCCATACAACTGTCGTGCGAGGCCGACGGAGAAGTCTGCGATGTCAATCGCTTCCTGAACTTCGCCCAATCCTTCGGTTCGAATCTTGCCCATTTCAAGCGAGACAAGATCGCCAAGCGGATCTTTCAATCTGCGAAATTCGTTGCCGATCAAACGCACAATCTCGCCGCGCTGAGGAGCAGGGCAAGATCGCCACGCTTGAAAGATCGCGTCGCATCGAGCGATTGATTCGTCAAGCTCCGCACGACTTTGCAGACGCACACCAGCAATGGGTTCGCCAGTCGTTGGGTTGAACGAAATGGAAATCGACTTGTTTGCAGAATCTGGTTGGCAAATCAGAGGATGATTCGCTAGACCGAGCTTCGCAAGAAGTGGATGTTGCGCAGTCAGATTCGCCACACTCACGGATTCTTTGTTCCAGTTGGCGCAGCTGGTGTTGTTGTGACTGGGGCAATTGGTGTTGCAGGTGCATCCATCGCAGGTGGTCCAGTCAGGACTTCCATTTTCTCGATGGTGACAACAGTCTTTGGAACATCGCTCATTCCGTTTGATTGCCCAGTTGGAACTGCCGCGATTGCATCGACGACATCCATACCTTTGATGACCTTGCCGAAGACCGCATATGCGGCGCCGTCACGAGGCTGATCGAGCATCTTGTTATCAACTGTGTTGATGAAGAATTGGCAAGTTGCACTGTCTGGTGCATCTAAGCGAGCCATCGAGATTGCGCCACGATTATTTGGTAGGCCATTCTTCCATTCGTTCTTGATAGGGGCCTTCGTTTTCTTCTGCTTCATATCAGGTGTAAAACCTCCACCTTGAATCATGACTGTCTTCTTGACACGGTGGAAGATTGTTCCGTTGTAAAAACCCTCTTTGGTGTAATTGACAAAGTTCTCTGTCGAAATCGGCGCCTTTGCAGCGTTGAGCTCGAGATAGATCACACCTTTGGATGTCGTCATCGAGACATAGACAGGCGCAGCTGCCGAAGTCGACGGAGCAGCCGGCGCTGCAGGTTTGGCATCTTGTGCAGTTGCGGTGTTCGCAAATGTGACGATTGAAACAAAAAGTGCTACACAGCGAAGGAATGAGTGCAAACGATGAGAATCTAGTGTTGTCATAGTTGGTATATCCTATCGGGTCTCTTGCGCCTAGGATGATCAAGTTTCAATGATGTTTGGACGCGCCATTTTCGATCTGTTCAGTTCTGTGAGATTTGGCATTGTCCTGCTTGTTTTACTCTTTATTTACATGTCAATCGGGAGTGCGGGAATCTTGTATCCCGTGCATCCCAATGTTTTCCATCCTGATGCTTGGGTTCACGCCCAAATGCGACAGTGGCGACCATTCGAAATGACCGAGTTTGAGTGGTTTCACTGGTGGCCATTCGATTTGATGATCGGGCTGATAGCGCTGACCTTGATCGTCACAACACTTCGGCGAATTCCTCTGCGGGTAATCAATCTTGGAGTTTGGACGATTCACACAGGAATCATCGTGTTGATCGTCGGTAGTTTTATTTATTTTCACGCAAAGGTTGAAGGGGACGCGCCTGTTGCACGAAGAAAGATCGTGTTGAAGTTGGAAGGTGTCGATGATCCAGTTGAATTGCTTGCGGCTCCTGGTGCAAGCGCATTCATAGGCTCTGGTGCGAACCGAATGACAATTGAAGTTGGTGAAATTGATCCAGCGTGGACTTTGCGATCAGGCAATGATGAAGGCGCGACGGCATATAGCGTCAACTTGATTGTGACTGACCCCACGAAGCGATTCATCCGGCAGTTGATCGCGAATCATCCTGAATACACCGAAGACTTGATGTTCACCGACGATCCTGGGCAGCCAATGAAGCGCGCGATCAAGGAAATTGGCAAGCCAATCCTAGAGCCAAGATTGACAGCGACGCTTGACTATGAGAGCCAAGGATATTTTTATCTTCGCAATGATCTCGCAAAGTCTTGGGCGCTGTATGTGAGGCCAGTCGGTTCTTCAAAGTGGGTGATGCGTCCAATCGATGGTCTTCCTCTTTACAACGATCGAATCAGTTCTCGCAGCGAGGTCTTCGAAGTTGGAGGTTCGCAACCTGTACCGCTTGATCCACTCATGGTTTCAATTCCTGCGACTGCGCCCGATGATCCATGCCCAGATGTCACTTTCACTGCTAATGGATATCTCCGCTATGCGCAGACGAAGTCTCGTTTGGTTGGTGGCGGGCCGAATGCGCCATTCAATCCAAGTGCGACGATCAATGTGAAGAGCTCTGAAGGAGCAACGGCGAGTTATCAACTTATTGCGCTGGATCCAGAGCGTGCGACGGATGATGGAGGTTTGATTCGGATGGTTGCGGTGACGAGCGAAATAGATTTCGAAAAGTTACTGCGCCGCGCAGAAGTGAAAATCGTTATCCCTGCCATTGGAATTGACATCATCGAAGCTGTGCGTGTTCCGCAAGAAGATGGCAAAGACGATGCGGGAAAGCTATTCATTCCAATTGGTGATCCAAAACTTGGTTATGGATTTCGTGTGCTCGCAGCCCAAGATGATCTTCCTGTTGCTGATCGCAAGGCGAGCGTCTTGATCATTGATATTCAAACGCCCACAGCGACAATTCGGCGTTGGGTTTTCGACGACGCAACGTTGACTAGAGATGTCCCAGAAAATGGTGGAGCGCACGCGGGGCCAATTGCACCTGATCCATCAGTACAAATTGAGTATCGACCTGGCGGAGGGCGCGCTCTCTTGACACTCGCAGCGGGACCGAATCCAGATCAACTTCGATTGGTCGCCTCATTTGGCGAAAGTGCGGGGAAGTCGCAAGTGGTCACTATTGATCAACCGATGACTCTGCCCGCAGGTTTGACTCTCCAAGTTTCTTCGTACCAGCCGCGCTCTGTCATAGATACACGACCGTTGATCGTTCCAGTAGAACAGCAGATTCGAGATGCGCGCGAAATATTTTCGCAGATTCTTTTGAGCATTCCTGGTGGTGAGTCTCGTTGGTTGCAATTTTCTATGTATGCCTTCGATGATTTTCGATTTGCGCTCAGGAGGCATCCATTTCATCCAATGCAGGTCAAACTCGCAGATAGTCGTCAAATAGAAGTGCTTTTTTCGCGACAGAGATTGCCTCTTGAAACGGAAGTTGCGCTGGAAGAATTCGTTCTGACAAGTCACGAAGGTGGCTATACGGGGCAAGCGGGAACAATTCGTGATTACACCAGCATTCTTCGTTTTCGTGATAGCGATCAGTGGGGAGCCCCAACGCAAGTCAGCGTCAACTCGCCAATCGAACACAACGGATTGTGGTACTTCCAAGCACAGTGGGATCCTCCAGAAGCACCTTCTGAGAATGATCGGGGCTCGCGAGGATTGAATTACACCGTGCTTGGTGTTGGAAACCGCGAAGGGGTGTGGATTCAATTGGCAGGTTGCATCATTGCGGTGATGGGCATGGTCTACGCTTTCTATGTGAAGCCCATTCTTATTCGTCGCAGAAACGAACCTGCTCGTCTTGCAGCAGAAAATCGAATTGGACAGTCCAGTCAGGTGGCATCATGAATCGAAGAATGATTTACATATTTTTCTGTGCACTCGTCGCGTCTGTCGTACTGACAAATGCGAACGCCTTCGCGCAAGAGGCAACCTTTTATCAGCAGGTGGACTTATCTCCGCTTGATTCAGTTGCGGTACAGACCGAAGGGCGCCTGAAGAGCTTTGGATCATTCGCCCATAGTCAAATGGGATATGTCAGCGGATCGCGCAAGATCAACGGTCAAAGACCGGAGTTCACATTTCTAGACATGTTGTTTCGTCCCAAGGCGTACGAAGATGCTGATGTGATTTATGTCAAGGCACCAATCGTGCGTAAGTCCATCGCCGATGCGATTGTGCTCGCTGACCCAAATTTATCTGCGCGTATGGATGGTTTCATCAAGACTGGTCTGATTTCCGAGGAGTTGCTGCAACGTTCCGAAGTCGAACCTGTGATGCGGCAAATGCAGTTAGATCTCTTGCGGACTGCGAAGGCCATGGATTCGCTGCGAGGAGCGCGCACCGTGATGCGTCCGGATTTTCTTTTGCGCGAACTGCGAATTATTCCAACCGCGGGCGATCAGAATGATCAACAGTGGTCATCGATTCGTGACATTATGTTGCTTGCAGCAGAGCCTGGTGCGCTGAAAGCTTCTGGTACGACAGCGACTCCAATCGCAGGTATCGACGAAGCAAAGCAACGTGCTTGCGCAGCGGCGTGGAAGTCTTTGGTTGAAGGGTGGACGAATGGCGATGCTGAAAAAGTGAATCAATCTGTTGTTGAAATCGCAGCGATTCTGCCATCTATCAATCCTGGTGCATATCCTGATTCCAATCGATTGCGCTGGGAATCTTGGTATTTCTCTAACGGAAATCTCTCGTGGATTTGGTTGGTCTATGCAGTGAGCGTCACGCTGTTGTTGCTTGGGTTGGTCTACCACTGGCGTGGTGCAAGAGTTGCGGGAATTGCAATGTTTCTCGTTGCGTTTGGACTGCAGTCGTGTGCGCTTGGATTGCGTTGGTGGATTTCATCTCGCTGGCCGAACTCGAATATGTTCGAGGCAGTCACGACTTCGGCGTGGTTTGGAGGATGCGCTGCGGTGATTTTGGAAATCTTCATGCGCCGGCGCGCTGCAGCTGGAATGTTCGCACTCGTAAGTGGATTTGCCAGCGCTGTCGCATTGATGGCTGCGCACTTTCTGCCTGTGCAATTGAATGCGCAAATCTCCAACATGATGCCTGTTCTGCACGATGTATGGCTCTACATCCATACAAACGTGATTATTTTTTCTTACTGCCTCATCTTTATGGCAGCGGTTTCTGCTGGGATGTATTTGATCTACCGAGTCTTCGGTGGCAAAGCTGTTTATGCGCGCGTTGGCCTATCGTCGGGCGGTTTGATTGTCAGTGGCGGCGCGGGAACGCCTGGCGGAAATGTGCTGCGCGGCGAAAAATTGGGCGAAGTACTTGACGGTGTCACGATGCTGCTGATGAAACTTTCATTCGTGTTGTTGTGGACTGGGATCGCAATGGGTGCGATTTGGGCAGATCATTCTTGGGGAAGACCTTGGGGATGGGATCCAAAAGAAGTCTTCGCACTCAACACTTTTGTGGTGTTCGCCATTCTCGTCCACGTGAGATATCGCTCCAAAGACAAGGGACTTTGGACCGCACTTCTTGCGGTGGTTGGAGCAGCAGTGATGCTCTTCAATTGGATCGTGATCAACTTCATCATCACGGGTTTGCATTCGTATGCGTGATGTTGGGTGTACAGAATTGAGATGAATTCTGTTGATATCACCTATGTTGGAGGGGGTAAATGGCCAACATGTAATCCACTTGCGCAGAATCTCACTGCGACCATTTCAAGATGGACAATACAGACCCCGGCGTGGGCAGTCCGCATTGACTGCAGTTCCTTCAAAGAATCGCGAGTAACACATCGCTTCTGATCTCACGACTTCGACGTAACACGCTTGGGTGCGCTTGCCTTTGATTTTCCTGCCGCTGATCCACTCTTCACACCACTTGATGGCTTCGCCTTCGAACTCACAGGCGCACTTCCACCATATGTCGCAGAAGCTCCAAGTTCTTCGGCAATCCGCAGAAGTTGATTGTATTTCGCAGTGCGATCTGACCGGCAGGGGGCGCCAGTCTTGATCTGCCCACAATTCGTAGCAACTGCAAGATCTGCAATCGTGCAATCTTCAGTTTCACCCGATCGATGAGACATAATCGCGCGATATCCCGCACAGTGCGCAATATTGACTGCATCAAGAGTTTCGCTCAGCGTCCCAATCTGATTCACTTTGATTAGAATTGCATTTGCGCAACCTTGCGCAATTCCGCGGCGCAAGAATTCTGGGTTGGTCACAAAGAGATCGTCGCCGACAATCTGAATCTTCGATCCAAGCAGAGTTGTCATCGATTTCCAACCATCCCAATCGCCCTCGGCGAGTCCATCTTCGATCGATCGAATCGGCCAACGTCCGCACCACTGCTCCCACATTCGAATCATTTCATCGCTACCAATAATTCGCTTTGGATCGCTCTTAAAGAAGCAGTATCCCTTCTTGCCGCGCGCAGTCGCTTCGTTTGCAAGTTCACTTGTCGCAGGATCAAGACAGATAAAAATCTGCCGTCCGAGGTCATATCCCGCTGCATCGACCGCGCGTGCAATCAGTTCGAGCGCTTCTTCATTTGTCTTCAAATTCGGCGCAAATCCGCCTTCATCACCAACTGCAGTTGAAAGTCCGCGATCATGCAGGACTCGCTTGAGAGCGTGATAAATCTCAACGCCCGCACGAAGACCTTCCGAAAAGTCACTGAAGCCCCACGGCTGAATCATGAACTCCTGAAAGTCCACGGTGTTGTCGGCGTGCTTTCCTCCATTGAGAATGTTCAGCATCGGTGAAGGCAGAGTTCGTGCGTGTGTTCCGCCGACATATCGATAGAGCGGTTGATCAGTCGCGATCGCGGCGGCGTGGGCGACAGCCAAACTTGTCGCAAGCGTTGCATTCGCACCAAGATTCGATTTGTTCTTTGTCCCATCGATCAAGCACAACAATTGATCAATGCTCTCTTGAGTGCGCGCATCTGCGCCGATGAGTTCTGGCGCAATGATCGCATTCACATTTTCAACGGCTCGCGTGACTCCCTTACCAAGCCATTTCTTTTTGTCTCCATCACGCAACTCCACAGCTTCATGCTCGCCTGTCGAGGCACCGCTTGGAACTGCCGCGCGCCCGACAGCACCACCCGAAAGTCGCACCTCGCATTCGACTGTTGGCTGGCCGCGCGAATCCAGAATTTGACGGGCACGAATATCCTCGATGTTGAATGGCATGCCAACAGGATAGTGCCCAACAGGGCAAAGTGGACAACTTGTCGGAGAGTCGTTTGCCCTGATTTTTTCGTGGATATTTGCAGAATGCCCTTTCGCCATGGAGTCATTTCGTATGCGCGCTGCGCCATTGGATCTGGTCAATCTCCCACTGATATCGATCAGTCGATGCTCAAGAAACTCAGCAAGAATTGCATTCGACCTGATGCTGCTGGAAATGGCTCTCCAGTCACGAGCGGTTGGATTGCTGGTCGGCATGTTTTCGATATGGATTTTTCACACGAGTCGAATAGTTTTTCTGGCGCATTGCTCGCCGCTATGCGGACTGACACTGTTGCAGTACCGCCAGCTCTCAAGCGCGCATACCGCGCCATGGCCGAGGATGAAATGCGTGCTGGATCGAAAAGTGATGGCGGACTTTCGCGTGCGAACCGCATGGAAGCAAAGGAACAAAGCGAACAGCGATGTATGCAAGAAATTGGCGAAGGTCGCTGGCGTAGAATTGCAGAGCGACCTGTGCTTTGGGATCTTGAAGGCAGAGTTGTCTTTGCGCCAGTCGATGCAGAAATTCCATTCAATCAACTCAAAGGTTTGATGCAAGAAACATTCGACTGCTTGATCGAGCGCCAAGCTGCTGGTCGCCGCGCTGTCCTTGAAGCGGCAACACTTGGCCACGCTCGCAATTTGCAAGATGCACATCTCGATGCGTTTGTCTCACCGCCAGCGCAAGTTGCTACTGATGATGAAGGTGCGCCGCGAAAGATTGGCGAAAATCCTGAACCATCTTGGGCAGCGGGAGATCCGCTTGATTATTTCGGTAATGTCTTTTTATTGTGGCTTTGGTGGAAATGCGATTGTGGCGAAGGCGTTGTAGAGATTGGCAGTCCTTCAGCCGAAACCACCGAGGTTGCAATTGTCTGCGAACGAGTAGTCGATCTCGACTGTGCATGGGGAGTGACGGGGGGCATCAGTCTGCGCGGTGATGCGCCAACGCGTTCGCCCGAAGCTGCGCGTGCACTGCAAAGTGGGAAAATGCCCCGGCGAATTGGATTGACCATGGCTACAGAAGGTCAGCAGTGGCGCTGCACAATTCAAGGCGATCGATTGACTGTCAGTGGTCTAGCACTTCCCAAGCCACAAGATCATCCCGCATCTGAACGCGAAGCGATCGAAGAACGAATCAACAGTGTGATCCTTTTCGACCGAACATTCCTCGGTATGTATCGCGCATTTCTTGCCGATCGACTTGGCAAGGGATGGCAAAGTCAACGAACGAACATAAGCGAATGGATTCGTGATCGAGCTGCGGGGCGCATTTCCAAATCAGTTGCCTCAGTTGGTCGCTGATGATTTTCGTGCTTCGCGAACCGCGGCAATGAATGCTCGAATCAGACCAGCATCCTTCATGCCTCGAGCGCTTTCAACTCCGCTTGAAACATCCACGCCGGCTGGTTGAACCAGTTCGATTGCTGACCGCACACTGTCGGGCGTCAATCCACCCGCTAAAATCAGCGGTTTTTTCAGGGTTGGCCGTAGTGCAGCCAATTGTTCCAGCCAGGCAGAATCGTGGGATTGTCCGCTGCCAGCTGTAGAGCCATCAACCAAGATTGCATCGATTGCAGATGTTGAATCCCATTTTAAAATTTCCTCAACGCCTGAGTGGATTGCTTTGATGATCATCCGTGATGATGCGCGTGCACGCTGCACGAAAGCAATCGATTCATCTCCGTGAAATTGAATCCCGCCACTCCACTTTGTCAGTGTCAAGTCTTCAGGCGATGGATTTCGAACGACAGCAATGCACGATATAGATTGTGGCAAATCTGATTGAATCTCGATTGCGCTCTCAAGCGAAATGCTTCGTGGACTTCCATCTGCCAATACGAATCCAATTGCATCTGCGCCTGCATCGACGCACACTTGTGCGATTTGCGTGTCGCAAATTCCACAAATTTTCACAAAGAACCTTTGTCCATTTTTCAGGAATGGTTTCGCAACAAACTGCGAATCACGATTCATCATTGCGCTTTCATTCCTTCGATTTCCTTCAGCAGGTCTTTCGCTTGAGCAAGCAATTCGCTTGATGCCGACGGTACTCGGTTCACAATTTTCTGAGCAAGATCATTGGCTTTTATTGGGTCATTCAATTTTCGCGCATATGTCACTGCTGAAAGTAAAAGTGCTCCATCCGAATCTGGATGGCTTGGAAATCTCTGAGCGAATCGTTCCCAAGCACTTGCTGCGGCCGAGAATTCACCCCGACTCCATCGTGTTCCTGCATCATGCAATTCACGCTTGGCATCCGAATCGCTCAGTTGTCTTCGGACGGGTTTGGATGCACTCTCGCCCTTGGAAACTTCAGCAGAATTCGCAACAGAAAGATTTGAAACATCTTTGACCCATGGACTTCTGCTTTGATTGGTAGCAGCACGCATTTCGCGTCGTCGCTTCCACTGCTTCAACAAGAAGAAGAGATCGAACTCTGTTCGCTTGAGAATGCCAGACCCCAACAGCGCAAGCATCGTGAGTATCCCAAACGCATATCCAAAGAGATGTGCGGAATACGCAACACCACCGCGCAATGATGGTCCAGAAACAGACTGTCCCAGTTGGCCGAACAAGTCGAGCCCCACAAAAATCAAGACCAGAACAATTCCAGGCACTTCAATGATTGTGAAAAAGAAAAGCACTCGCACTCGCGATCGCGGACAGAGTGTTGCGAATGCTCCTGTCGCAGCTGCGACTGCTCCGCTTGCCCCAATCATTGGAGCTGGAGAGATCAACCATTGACCAAGTGCAGCGGCGATTGCTCCGGCGATATAAAAAATTGCAAACCAAATCGACCCAAGTCGATCCTCGACCGCTCGACCAAAAATCCATAAAAACAGCATGTTGAAAGCGACATGGCTCAGTCCACTCGGGTCGTGCAGGAATGCGTAAGTGACCAGTGTCCACGGGTGGGTGAGAATCATACGGAAACCTGGATAGAACACGCCAAACTGCTCGATTTCAGCAGCTTTCGTAGCGGTTGCAGTTGAATCAGCGTGCAATCCCAGCGAGATCAACAGGAAGACAACTATGTTTATTACAACAATTGTGATCGTTGTTGGGGTTTTTCGCGTGATTCGATCGGTGCCAAGGGGTATCATCTTTGACCCTAGGATATGAACTCTATGACACTTAGTGTTGACAAAGGTCTTGGTAATACGATCGCAGCGGACACGCAGTTGTCTTTTATTGATGGAGCGAAGGGCGTTTTAGAATATGTCGGGTTCGACATCGACTCTCTTGCGCGCAATTCGACATTCGAAGAAACAACGTGGTTACTTTGGAATGGTCGATTGCCAATCGCTCGCGAACTTGCAGATTTTTCAAAGCAACTGCAGGCCGAGTACGAAATCGATCCTCGAATGATGGATGTTCTTCGATCGATTCCGCGCACTGCGTCACCGATGGATGCGCTGCGAACACTCGTCTCCGCACTTGCTCACTTTGATGTGGAGGCAGATGATCCATCGCCAGCCGCAAATCAACGCAAGGCTCTTCGCCTCGTTGCAAAGACACCGACTTTGATTGCGAATTTTAATCGTTGGCGCAAAGGCAAGCCGATTGTTTCTCCAGATTCAACCTTGACCCTCGCACAAAATTTTCTGTGGATGCTGACTGGCGCTCTGCCAACAGCAGCCATGAGTCGCGCACTCGATGTCTGTTTGGTTTTGCACGCAGATCACGGATTGAACGCTTCTACTTTCGCCGCTCGTGTCACGATCTCAACTCAGAGTGATATGTATTCCGCAGCAACTTCCGCAGTTGGAACGCTCAAAGGTCCGCTGCATGGCGGGGCGAATCAAGAAGTGATGGAAATGCTCTTGGAAATTGGACAATTGGATAAAGTCGATGAGTACATCAAGAGCAAACTTGCCCGCAAAGAGCGAATCATGGGATTTGGTCACCGTGTCTATAAAGCCTACGACCCGCGTGCGACATATTTGAAGACATTTGCAAAGCAAGTCGCATCTGATACGGGAAATTTGCCGCTCTATGAAATGACGCGCCGCATCGAGGAAATCGTTCTCGCGCAACCCAACATTATCGAGAAGGGGATCTTCCCCAACGTCGATTTTTATTCTGCGACGACGTACTACTCGCTGGGTCTCGACCTTGATCTCTTTACCTGTATGTTCGCAGCAAGTCGTATGTCAGGTTGGACTGGCCACTGCATCGAACAATTGGCTGCGAATAAATTGATTCGTCCGCATGCGGATTACACAGGTCCACACGGATTGGTGTATCAACCAGTTGATCAACGTTCCAAGCCAACGACTTCGAGCACTTCGCCTTCGGTCAAAGGCACGATGTCGGTCACGGCCTGATCAAAGTTGTCTTCCATATGAATCAGCCGCATCTTGCGGCGTAATTCAGGTGCGAGTGAGTTCAGGCATTCGATGGGAGTATGCACTCGGGACTCGGATGTCTCATGAACGATCACATCTGCAGATGCGAGCCAATCGATATGAGTTGGATCGAATCGAGTGTCGCCACTCCATCCAAGCGTTGCACCATCGCACGAGATGCGAAAGCCACAACACGGAATGAGATGCTCTGCCACACGAGCTTCCACTCGAAGTCCTGCAATCGAAACTGCAACTTCTGGAACAAGAATATTGAGAGAAAAATAATCTGAGAACTGTGCATTTCCGTTTTGATCCATGGCAGGTGCAAGTCGATCCCAAATTCTGCGTGCAACGGATTCAATCGTATGAATTCTCGGCTGGATTCCGTTGCCGCTTTGACGCGCAATCCAGCTTTTCCAACCGAGTGCTTCGAGACCGTTGATGTGATCTCCATGAAGGTGAGTAATCAGAATGTCAGTGATTCGCATCGGGTCGAGTTCGATCCCGCTTTTCTTCGATGCATCTCTCAGTGCACGCAGGAAAGAATCTGGACAATCGATGATTACGAGTCCTTTCGGTCCGATGATCGCAGCGCTCGATCCATAGTTGCGATCAGAAATAGCACTTCCAATTCCAGTAATGACCGCTCGTATCGACATTTCTGATAGAATACGCTCATTCTTCAGTTAAAGTGCGACGATAAATTCAGAAGCAAAACTTAGAGGTATGCGTGTTTAATGGACTGCAGCGAAATCTAATTTTTTGTGCATTGGTATTTGTGCTTTTTATCGTCCTTAAATCAGCGACTGCTATGCCACAGCAAAATACGGCATCTCGGTCGGCTGAGATTATGCAGCGTCAACTCAATGAAGAAGATGCTTCGATGCGCAAGGCATACTTTTCCAATTCGCCAATCTCCGAGCGATTGACAATCGACTATGGCGGAACCTTTCGATACGCCTTCAACATTATCGAT
>CAMBWI010000020.1 GCA_945871445.1 Singulisphaera sp. GP187
CATCAAGGCGGTTGTAAAGAATTCGCAGATGATTTGTGTCATCTTCACTTGTGTCTGCCACGAGCAGATCGATATCTCCATCGTGATCGAAATCAACGAGCGCCAACACTGTGGCATCCACAGCCATAGATTCGCCAAACGACCGCTCCGTCCATTGATCGTTTGGGCCTTGTTCATACCAAGTGGAAACCCGAGGTGCGAATTTAGTGGTTTTATTATTTACTCCTGAACTTGTATCCGTTATCAATTCGCGCGTTGTTACAACCGCATCGACACGGCCATCATTGTTGATGTCCCCCCACTTCATTTGCACAGCATCTTGAATGAGCGCCAAAGGATGATCTGGAAGTGCCCGCCAAGTTTTCGATGAGCCGGAGTGAACGGCAGAATCAACGGCAGGAGCAACCGCATCCGCGTCAGGCACGACCGCGATTAATGGCATGAGCGATCTGCATCTGCGATTCTCTTTATCGTGTGAATACCACAGAAGATCCGTCTGACCATCTGCGTTGAGATCCACCGTCGACTGCAAACCATTGGGCCTTTGTGCGTCAGGCCAATTCGCAATCTGCATCAATGCCGACGGAGCAAAGAGCGGACCGGATGGAAGCGATTGGCTATCGAGTCCAATCACACTCTCGGCGGAAGTTGGCAGCATGACTTCACCGAGCGAACCCATCCGCGTGTACTTGAATTCGGCAAGCGACGAACGAGGATTGTTTGCAAGCCGATCAAAAAGTGCAAGCATCTCGTTGGATTTTTCCGTTTGTCCAAGTCGGGCAAATGCGCGTTGCAAGCCAAGTACAGCGCTGCGCAGAAATGGATCGAGTTGTTCTGATCGCTCATACCACGGGAGCGCTTGATCAACCTGACCGAGTAATTCAAGGCATTGCGCGGTGTAATACGCTGCATGAGCATCTGTGGGATTGGATTGTGCGCACGCAAGAAAATGTGGCAGTGCGTCGCTTGGACGACCCATAAATAGTTGCGCAAGACCTGTGCAGTAACTCGCGCGCTCGCCGACGAGCGGATTCTTTAGGAGCGGCGCAAAGAGTGCAATTGCACGGTCCTGTGCATCATCGCTGGTTTGATTGAGTATTGAGATTGCCAGATCAAGTTGACCCAGTGGATTGTCAGGTGAAAGCGAAACGGCTTCTTCAAATGCTTTTTGCGCCTTTGTGAATTCAAACTGCCCCATCAAACCCGCGCCGATATTGAGCGTGTCAACATATTGCGCCGTCATCTGTGGCAAAGCTGGCTGCGAATCGTGACAGCGAGAAAGCGAAAAGAAAAACGCGCAACAACAAAGTGCGCACGGCATCAAACTTCGACGGCTCACCCGCCCTTCCCCCCAGATTGATTGCCGGTTTGATTGGGAGCCTGCGGATTCTTCGCTGCACGGCGACCCTCTTGAATGCGTCGATTATTCCCATCAATATCAATGACTGTATTGCCCGCTCGCGGAAAAATCGGCGCATTGAGATATGTGTATGCCTCAGTTCGAAGATGCGCACGCATGTCATGACCTCGTCTGCGCTCGCGCTCTGCGCGGAGTGCATCAATATCAATTGGTGCGACAACAACTTTTTCACCAGGCCCAGGATCTGCCTGCGCAAGAATGCGACCATCAAAATCGACGACCATCGAACCACCAGGCCACGAAAACGGTGGATATCCCGTCATCTGCGCACCTTGATTGGCGGCGACGACAAACATTGTGTTTTCCGCAGCGCGTGCGCGATTGAAAAGCGTCCACCAATCCATCGGTGGCGTTGCACCCCACGGATCCATATACGCACTCACACGGATGGCAACTTCTGCGCCATTGAATGCGAGTTGACGAATCGCTTCTGGAAAGAGCCAGTCGTAGCAAATTGCGCAGCCGATATTTCCGATTTCTGTTTGCGCAACTGGGAACATGGTCGCTGGATCTGCACTGACATCATGCGGCGATGCGTGCACTTCCCACGGAATCCAAGGATTTACTTTGCGATAAATGCTGCGAACGCCGCCGGGCCCGCAAAGCAGAGTCGTGTTGTAGACAATGTCATCGCGATCTGCGGGCGCTTCCAAGAAAGTTCCTGTTTGAATAAACACGCCGAGCTTCTGGCAGAGTTTGAGATAGCGATCAACATGCTCGTTCATCAGTGGAAGCGCGAGATGTTTGCGAAGTTCTGGAACGGTCAAATAGACCGGCGCTGCATGCGCGAATTCTGGGAAAGCGAAAAGTCGCACATCAAAGAAGGGTTCATATCCTGCGACGGTCTGTTCGACCATTTCGCACATTCGGTCAACGCGCGAAGTAATTTCACTGCGATCTTTGGGACAATCGAATGCGGTTTGGATTGCTGCTGCGTGGTATCTCATATTGGAAGCTCGTGTTTTCCAGTCGTCATGTACTCATCAATGGTCTTCGGATGCGTGCCAGCAGGCGCTCAAACTCGTGTTTTCCAGTCGTCATGTACTCATCAACGGTCTTCGGCTGTGCGCCAGCAGGCGCGCTCTATCTAAACTCGATGCGGGTCTTCGGCTGTGCGCCAGCAGGCGCTCCATATCAGTGCGGGATTTCCTTCACCGCATTTCGGTTCCATGCTGGAACTCGAACGACGATCGGGCCTTTCCCCTTGATTTCGCATTGGCACGCAAGGCGACTGTTGCGCTGAATGCCGGGCGCTTCCTCAACGCGGTCTTCCTCTGCTTCAGTCGACTCGGTCAACTGATCCATTCCTTTCTCAACATACACATGACACGTCGAGCACGCGCAGACCGCACCACACGCATGTTCGATATTGATGCCATGATCAATCGCAATTTCAAGCAGAGATTCACCCTCACCGCCCATCAAATCCCATTCCGTTCGATCTGTACCAGTCAAACCAGCAGAATCTTCCAAAACAAATTTCACAGGAACAATGGGTGGGCCGTGTTCGTGTCCGTCGCGCTTGAGATGCATGAAGCCAAGTGTAGGCACTTCCACGATGGTCGAACAGTTAGGATGATCAATCCGCAATGACCTTGAACGCCATGCCAAAAATTTTGCCAGATCCACTTGCGCTGACGAGTCGAGAATTTATCGACGCTTCTGCCGCAATTGGAAAATCAAAGCATGAATCGCTCAGCGCATACCGCGCATATCACCGCCAAGGTGTGCGTGCGACTTGGATGGCAGAAGATCCGCCCGCAACTCTGCAACACACAGTTGATGAACGCACAATGAAATTCCTGCTTCCAGTCGGCGGCGATCTGGAAACTGAAAGCGTGATCATTCCAATGCCACATCGCGGAGGCCGATTTAGTCGGACTCTTTGCATCAGCAGTCAGGTCGGTTGTGCGATGGGTTGTCAATTCTGCGAAACGGGTCAGATGGGATTGATGCGAAGTCTTTCTGTGCGAGAGATCGTTCAGCAATTACACGTCGCGCGTTTTTCAGTCCCTCATCCATTCGAAGATGAAACGCGTGCGGCATCAGGTGGATTTGATATCGCCAACATTGTCTTTATGGGAATGGGCGAGCCAATGGATAATCTTGCAGCAGTTCTGCAAGCGATTCGAATTTTCTGTGATATGAACGGACCAGCGATTGGATGTTCGCGTGTCACTGTTTCGACAGTTGGTCGCACTGATGGCATCAAAGCACTTGGCGAATTCATCCAAGAGCATGGGCTGCGCCGTGTCGGACTTGCGATCAGTCTGAATGCTCCCAATGATGAAATTCGAAGTTCAATTATGCCGATCAACCGTGCAGAACCGATGGCGCTCTTGCGCAAAGCGATGACAGATTTTCCAAAGAGGCCGACAAGCGCGCTCTGCGTTGAATATGTTCTCATCCCAGGAGTGAACGACAAGCTGGAACACGCCGACGCCGTCTGCGAATTTCTGCGGGAAATCCGCTGTTCTTTGAATGTGATTCCATACAACCCTCGTCGCAACAGTCCGTGGCCTGCGCCCGACGACGCGACGGTTGATGCATTTGTCGATCGCGCGATCGCCAATGGGCAGTTTACGAAGCGTCGAAGAACCAAGGGCAGAACCGCAATGGCCGCGTGCGGTCAACTTGGAAACGAACGAGTGCGGCAGCGAAAGTTTGTGAACTTGGTGGTTGACCCCCCTGCATAGAGAGAATGAATCCCATACTCTTCCAACGATTCGTCACACCAAAAGCGTCGCTGGATTCTCGATGTTGTGCTTCACTGTTTGCAGATACTCCGACGCCATCGCGCCATCGATCACACGGTGATCAAGGCTGAGCGTCGCTTGCATTTCGTGACCCACAACAAGTTGATGATTTCGCACGACTGGTTGTTCGACTGCGGCACCGCACGCAAGAATCGCACTGTTTGGCGGATTGATGATCGCCGTGAAATTGTCGACGCCAAACATTCCAAGATTTGAAATTGTGAATGTCGCACCAGTCATATCTTCTGGGCCAAGTCCGCGCGTCCGCGCCTTTTCTGCAAGAGCCCTTGTTTCCGTGGATATTTCGCGTAAACCCTTGCGCTGAGCTTGAGTCAACACGGCAACAACCAAACCTCCGCCGCGTTCCATTGGAAGTGAAATCGCAACGCCGATATTCACATCGCCGTGCAAGATAATCCGATCACCCGCCCACGATGCATTGAAGAATGGATGCGCGGTCATCGCCAATGCGCATGCTCGAACTATGAAATCGTTCACGCTCAATTTAATTCCTTGCGGTTCGAGTTGCACATTCAACATCGTCCGAAGTTCGAGCAGAGGATCCATATTGAATCGCATCGTCACTTGATAATGTGGAATGTTCGATTTGCTCTCGACAAGCCGACGAGCGATTGCTTGACGCATTCCACTCAGCATGACCTCGCTTGCACCTGCTCCGATTGGAACAACTGCTGTGGATGATTGCGATGGAGATGCGACATGGACAAGAGCCATTGGTCGTGCGCCACCAGATTTCAGACGCTCTGCTTCTTTGAGTACATCTTGCTTGACCACTCGACCGCCTGGGCCGCTGCCAACAATCGATGAGACGGAAATGCCCATTTCATCAGCCATTCTGCGCGCAAGAGGAGAAACTCGCTGACGAATTGCATCGAACTGAACACTTGGCGGTGAAACAGATGCACTCTGCGCTGGGACTGCAGTTTGCGCAGGCGCATTGTTGCTTGGAACTGACATCGCAGCAACTGCAACAGGCGCAGCAGCAACCGTCGCCGCCGAGCCGGCTTCATCGCCTTCAACTGTGATGATTGCGATTGGAGTTCCAACTGGAACTTGCTTGCCAGCTTCGACCATGATCTTGCTGATCACGCCATCGTCGTACACCGGCATTTCCATTGTGGCTTTGTCAGTCTCGATATCTGCGACCACATCCCCCGAAGAGACCACATCGCCTTCTTTGACATTCCAACGAACAATGGTCCCGGCTTCCATCGTGTCAGAGAGTCTTGGCATGGTCAATTGGACTGGCATAGTCATCATCCTTGAGAGCGACTTAACTTCGATAGAGACAAGAACGCACCGCTTCGGCGATCCGTCGCGCGTTTGGAAGGTACTCCTGTTCGAGATTGTGTGCGTATGGCGCAGGGACATCCGCCGAGTGCACACGGTGAACATAATTGTCTAAATCATCAAAGCATTCTCGGTGAACAAGTGCGGCAACTTCCGATCCTGGCGATCCGAAACTCCACGACTGATCGACCACGACGCACGCTCCAGTTCGCTTGACACTGCGGATGATTGATGCCGCATCGAGCGGACGAATAGTTCGCATATCAAGGATTTCGCTGGAAATTCCCTCTTTTTCAAGCTCAAGAGCAACCTCGAGGCAGATGTTGACCATTCGGCCAAAGGCAACGATCGTGCAATCTGTTCCTGGGCGTGCAATACGTGCTTGTCCAAATGGAATCAGATATTCCTCTTCAGGAACTTCACCGCGCATCGAAAGCAATCGTTCGCTCTCGAGAAAGAAAACTGGATCATCATCGCGGATTGCGGTCTTCATCAATCCCTTTGCGTCATATGGATTGGATGGGATCACCATCTTCATTCCAGGGACATTCGAGAAGAGACCTTCGATACTCCACGAATGAGTCGAACCAAGTTGTCCACCCGCGCCATCGTTGCCGCGGAAAACGATCGGACAACCGAATTGTCCGCCAGACATGTACAACATCTTTGGAGCGTTATTGAGAATTGGATCAGCCGCAACCAAACTGAAAGACCACGACATAAATTCGACGATCGGGCGAAGTCCCATCATCGCGGCACCGATTGCCATCCCAGCAAATCCAGATTCGCTAATGGGAGTATCGATCACGCGTCGTGGTCCGAACTCGTCAAGCATTCCGCGACTGACCTTGTAAGCGCCGTTGTACTGCGCAACTTCTTCACCAATCAACATGACGCGCATATCTTTGCGCATTTCTTCGGACATCGCTTCTCGGACTGCATCGCGAAACTCGATCTCTCGCATCGTTGCGATACTCATAGAAGGTCTGCTTTTCGATCAATTGTTGTATCGATCGCATTAAATTTGCACTCGTTTTCCGCACCGCCGAGCATTTCTGGATCACTCGATCCGGTGTATGGACCCCATCGCTCTCGATAAACATCGCGATACAGATCGCTCGTCGGAGGGAATGGCGATTGTTCCGCCCATTCGATCGCAGACTTCACAGTTGCCCGAACTTCCCGCTGAATTTCCTTGTGCTCATCTTCCGTCAAACCACGCAATTCCAATTGCGCCTTCAACACGCCAATCGGATCGCCTTGCTCGTAGCGCTCTTCTTCTTCGCGCGTTCGATACTTGCGCGGATCGGACATCGAGTGACCCTTGAATCGATAACAACGCATATCGACAAAAATCGGACGTGACGTTGCACGAACCTTGTCGACAAGTTCTTTCATTGCGCCATACGTTTCGATTACATCCATCCCGTCAATCTCCACGCCTTCCATTCCATACGCCTCAGCCTTTGCACTGATTTCGTGCCCCATCGTTGTGCCACGAGTAATCGAAGTGCCCATGGAATATCCATTGTTCTCACAGATGATGATCACCGGTAAATCAAAGAGACCCGCGAGATTCATCGCCTCGTGAACGCTTCCTTGATTGAGCGCGCCATCTCCCAAGAAAGCAAGTGTCACTCGATTTGACTTTCCACCATTCTTGTCAGCATTGATGACTTCGTCTTCATACTTCGTCGCAAATGCTAAGCCAACACCAAGCGGAATCTGCGCACCAACGATGCCGTGACCGCCAAAGAGATTATTGTCGCGGTCGAACATATGCATCGATCCGCCCTTGCCCTTCGCGCAACCGCCGACACGACCAAACATTTCAGCCATGCAGTGATTTGGGCTCATTCCACGCGCAAGCGCATGACCATGATCTCGATAGGCCGTCACGATTGGATCTCTTGCTTCGGCCGCAGCAATCGTCCCAACGGCGACAGCTTCTTGACCGATATAAACATGGCAGAATCCACCGATTTTTTTATCTTGATATGCCTGCATACATCGCAATTCGAACTCGCGAATGAGCATCATTTCTCGCAGCCACTTTTTCGCCGTCGCCATCGGAACTTCTGGGCGATTGGTCTTTGGTCGAAGTTGACCCTCAGCGTTGGATGATGCACTTTGCGGCATTGATTGGATTGGCGTTGATGTGGACGAAAGACTTGCGTGTGACATTAAAGAATACAACTCACTCCAAGCCCCTAGTTATAGGGTGCAGAGGCTATTGAAGCAACCGTTTGCGGAAAAATGTGGCTTATTGCCGCGAAGGCTTCGAAGAATCACCCTTTTCAACCTGAACAAGGTGGCGTTTCTCCAAATCCCCAGCAAGTCGAGCTTGCAGAATAATGACGGCAGTTTCCAACTGAGGATCAATACCCGTGGTAATCAAGTCCCCGACGATTGGGCGCAAATCCATTCCAACTTGATTCACTTCGCCCTCATCAAGGAGATCTAGTGCCAAGCGCATGCCTGTGCTCTTTTCCAATTGAGGTGGCGTGACCTGAACGATTAAGTCTGGGTTGACTCCCCAATCTTTACTCGACACTCGGCGATGAACAAGGCGACCCTTCTCTTCACCATCGCTTGGCGGGAGAACGTAGTACTGGATCGTTACTTTCACAGCAGCTTCATTTGGACCGTCTGCCAGAGGCTGAACCGTCTGAACACTTCCCTTACCGAAACTTCGCTCTCCTAAAACGACTGCTGCACCGTGCGCTTGCAAACTGCCTGAGACGATCTCGCTTGCGCTTGCGCTGTTGCCATTGACAAGGACAACCAACGGAAGTCCCTTGAGCGACGCACGAACTTTCTCTGCCATAAAATTGTTCACCATATTTCCATCTCGATCTTGTACCGAGACGAGTGAACCATTCTGCACAAAGAGGTTCACGAATCCAATAGCGCTCTTGAGCAATCCTCCAGGATTATTACGCAGATCCAAGATCAGCCCATTCAGCTTGCGTTCTTTTCGCATCTGACGAATCGCATCCATAAAATCATCAAATGTGTCTTCATAGAAGCCAGTCAAACGAACATAGCCAATTCCACCGATTGGATCGATCCACCAATCCCATTTTGGCAAACCCTTCGAGTCCAATTGCGACTTCCACCAACCGCTGACAGATCGTATTTTAATACTCTCACGCTTGAGGGAAAATTCCAAAGGATCAGTGACATCATTTCGCTGCACAGTCAATTTGACGATTTTGCCGACTGGGCCAGTGATGTTGTCCACTGCACGAGTGGTCGACCAACCAACTGTGGATTGATCGTCGACGGCAATGATCTTGTCTCCAGGACGAATACCTGCACGCGACGCAGGCGAACCTTCGAGCGGATTGACAATCATCAATTCACGTTTGTCGTTATGACGAATGAGAATCCCAACTCCAACGAAGTTGCCTTCGATGCTCTGGCGAAAGCGTCGCAAATTGTCTGGCCAGATGATTTCTGAATAGTCGTCTTCGTATTCTTTGGAGAGTTGAGTAGTTGCGCCTTCACCAAACTCGCGAAGTATGACCTCATTAGGAATTTCAACAGTCACTTTATTCGCATCAAGCACTTCAGTGATCACCGCTTGATAATCGGCAGCGCCGAGCTTCTTTTGAGTTGTCGCAAGATCTTTCAGCCGAGAATCCAGCGTTGCGCGCATCGCTTGGACTTTGACTGGATCTGTGAGTCCCGGAAAGTTTTCAGCAAGTTGCGGAGTATCAAGCAACACTTCCACAGAATGAAGTCCACCTTCGAGCAAAGGATTCCAACCCGCATTTGTTATATGTTCGCTGGCTGCTTGACGAAGTCCCATCAACAGGAGCTTGGGAGTAATCCCCTTCATTCTCTCCTTCCAATCATCTTTAAAAAGCTCGTTGTATTCCGGTTCCTCTTCGTTTGCATCTGGAAGCGGAATCTCTTTTCCTTCAGCTTTCAAAGTGGCTTCGATGCGCTTGATTTGTAATTTTCGCAGGCGATAGAATTCTCGTGGTGCGAATTCCGCAAGTAATGTCAAGCGACGATTGAGAGCATCCAACTCTGTATCAAGGCGTTTGTATTCGTCTGTGTCAGCGCCATCATGCAAAGCCTTTTGGCGAAAAAGTATTTCCTGCGCCAATAGAACATCGCCTTCAATCTGTGCAGTCTGAACAGCAGAGGTTGCGGCTCTTTCAACGGCTTGACCATCTTCAGAACTCAGCCAATTCCTCCAATCTTCAGGTGACATCAGAAACTTCATGTTGAACGCGTGAACCATTGCAAGATTTATTTCATTTGCGGCCATTGCGATTGCAAGGTCGGACTGTCGCTTCGCCAAGTCCTTCAGTCGAGTCGCTTCGTTTTCAACAAGATGCTTGTCTCGTTGTTGAATGGATTGATTGAGCGCAACTGACGCAGCGCTTTCCCCTTTTGGAACTGATTCGAGCAACGCATTCACTCGGTTCATATCGTCTTCCATTGCCGCTTCCCAGACCTGCGTGCTCCAATCCGAAAGGACAGTTGGAATTGGTTCTATGGTTTGTTGCTGCGGAGCAGCTGCGACAAATAGAATTGAAATCCCCGTCATGACAGTGGCCAGTCCAAACTTTCGACATGTCATCCATTTCAAATCGGGCATTGCATAGGTTCCTAAAAGGAGGTGGGCTTCTAAATGTGCACTAGTTATAGTCGTATTCCCACTTGAAAGTTCAGCAGGAAATTTCATTGTTTTTGGATAATCTCTCATTGGTCCGAATCAATGAATTCCATCAATGCCTGCCAAGCCTTCCATCGCATATCCCTGCACAGAATGTGGCTATGACCTGCGCGCCACGCGTGGTGAAGTCTGCCCAGAATGCGGCTGCAAAATCAACAGAAAACTGAATACGCGCAGTTCAATCGAGCAAAGTAACGAGCAAACTGCGATGGATGCTCTCGCCGATGTTCGCAAAGGAGTTGACTGGACACTCGTTGCATGGCTTGGATGTATTGCGCTGCCAATTGCAGGCCAATTGGCTTGGGTCGTCCTTGCACTGGTCAGCGGTTGGCGAATGATCGCGTTGGGGCGATTGACTCGTACAGAATTTCTCGTTCAATTCAATAAACACAAATGGGGCATGTGGCTTCCACAATCTATGAAATTCGAATTGGGAATCGCAATCCTTGGTGGATTGTTCACTCTGGTCGCCTCGATGAACACTATGCCCGCTGCTCTCTTTGCTTTGCTTGTCCTGATCCGCTTGGTGTGGCTCGGACTTGTGAGTTGGAATAATTTTTCAGTCGGAATGCTCGCGCTCAAAGCGTCAGAAATGCTTGAAGGAGAAGCGCCCCATTCAGCGATTCGATTCTTGCCACTGGCAAACTTTGGTGCGCCAATTCTCTCTATTCCATTTTTTCTATTGTCAGTGATTGCTGAAGTTGTGAAGATTCCAGGTTGGATCAACACTCTTGCAAATCTGCTCTTGGTCATTGCCTGCATTCTGGGAATTGCCAGCGTCATCTTGATCCACACTCTGCTCGAACAAACAATCGATGCGGTCGGCGAAGACCGAAGAAAGCGTGCGATCAAACGCAAGCGAAAAGTTGAGGTCGCAGAATCGCCAGACACCGCACATTTGAAGCAAAGGATTTTTCCGGATCCACCGCCAATGGCAGGCGAAGGCGATGTCATTCCATTTGAAGATGATTCTTCTGGTGCAAATCGTTCTTAATCGCCGTGTGTGGCGAAATCAGAGCGCACCGAAAGCACTTTCCGCAAGATCAAGAGCACGAGCCAAACCTGCAGCTTTATTTGCAGTTTCTTCATATTCCATCGCTGGATCGCTCTCCATCACAACACCTGCGCCAGCCTGAAGGTGATATTCCCACTTGTGATTCTCTTTGGCAATCTGCCCACTTGGCGAAACTGGAACGACAATTGTTCGAAGTGCAATTGCCATATCAAGATCACCGTTCCATCCCATCGCCCCAAGTCCGCCTGCGTATGGACCTCGACGCAGTGGTTCGAGTTCGTCAATGATTTGAATCGCGCGAACCTTTGGCGCACCACTGACTGTGCCGACGGGCAGTGTTGCGCTGAGTGCATCCCAAGCATCGCATTCGCTACGAAGCGTGCCAGTGATCGTCGACGAGATATGCATGACATGTGAAAAACGCTCGATCTCCATACAGCGATCAACATGAACTGAACCAGATTTACAAACGCGACCAAGATCATTGCGCCCCAAATCGACCAACATTGTGTGCTCGGCCCGTTCCTTTTCATCTGCGAGCAATTCCTTCTCGAGCGCTTGATCTTCTGCGAATGTCGCACCACGCCGCCGAGTCCCAGCGAGCGGTCGATTGACCACTTGCGATCCACGAGTTCTGCAAAGAATCTCTGGACTCGCTGCAACAAGAATGCATCCACGCGCTTGAAGATAGACCTGATATGGACTTGGATTGACGACTCGCAGAGCGCGATAGACATCGAAAGGATCAATCGTGCTTTTGCGCACGAATCGCTGACTGAGAACAACTTGAAATGCATCGCCAGCTGCGATGTATTCCTTCGCGCGAGCGACAGATGATTCGAATTTCGCTCGTCCAGTCAAACTTGTTCCTGCATCTCGCGGCCGAGCAGCGGTATCAAGATCAATTCTTCCCGTTGGCATTTCCAAATTCGTTCGAGTCAAACGATGCTCAATTTGATCGAGCGCATTCGCACCCGCAGATGCGATCGATTTGTCGGTACGTTCACCAGGAAGAATTGCACAAACGATGTACAGCGTCTTGGTCGCATGATCAAACACCACAACATCTCGGTAAAGCGCCATGTGCATATCAGGCAAATTGCGATCATCTTTCGGGGCTCGATCAAATGGCAATTTTTCAGGCTCGAGCCAACGAACCGCGTCGAATCCAACTGAGCCAACCCATCCACCACAAAAAGATTCTGGAAGCGGTCCGCGCGCATCAATACCTGACCAACTCTGCATTTCTCTCAGGACTGCCAGAGGATTGGCGTGATGCTGCGTTCGTTCAGTTTGTTTTCCATCTGCAGAACTCTGAGTGATCGTGACTTGTTGACCCTTGGCAAGAATCTCAATCGCTGGTTGCGCGCCAAGCATGGAATATCGCCCAACTGCACCACCTTGCTCGACCGATTCCAAGAGAAAACTTGTCGCAGTACGTTCGTCGGGGGCAACAAGTCTTCGATACGCCAACACTGGCGTCAATTGATCGCTGAGGATTCGACGAGAAAAGAGAACGACTGGTGATTTCACGATTGCAAGAATAGTCCTCCTGTCCTGCAAGTGTATTGATGCGATCAGCGAACTCTGCGTGCATCTGCTAGTGCGATTGCGATCGCGTCTGCGACATCTGCTGGTGATGGCGGCTTTGCCAGCCCGCATTGCGCCGCGACGGCCAACTGCATCTGACGCTTTGTCGCCTGGCCATTGCCTGCGACTGCGCTCTTGATCGTGGCTGGAGCGATTTCGCGAAGCGGCAAACCAGCACGAGCGATTGCCAGCAGAATCACGCCACGCGCATGAGCCATAATGATTGCTGTACGGACATGCTTGGTATGCGCGAAGACTTGTTCGACTGCAACTCGGTCGGGATGCAACTCTTTTATGAGCGCCGCCAAATCCTCGTCTAAATCGCAGAGTCGGGATGCGACCGTTTTTTTGGGGGAAAGCTTCAAGATTCCCGCTTCGACAATCTTGGTCGCACCATTGAAGTGAAGTTCGATGCAGGCATATCCAGTACGCAAGAGGCCGGGATCAATGCCCATTATTCGGATGACGCTTTTGCTATCCACCCGAGTGCTTCGCGGCAAACTCATCGTGTTGCCACCATCTTTGCACGACCGCCAGGAATATCAGAGATCAACAATCCGTCACTCAGACGAATGATGCGCTGGGAACGATCCGCGACTCGATCGTCATGCGTCACAAGAACAATTGTCAGCCCAGCAGCGTGCAGTTGATCGATCACAACAAGAATCGACTCGCCAGTTGCAGAATCCAGATTTCCCGTTGGTTCATCTGCCATCAAAATTGCAGGATTCGAAACGAGCGCTCGCGCGATCGCGGTGCGTTGTTGCTGACCTCCTGAAAGTTCAGAGGGCCGATGTCTCGCGCGATCAGTCAATCCAACAAGGTCGATCTTTTCTTGAGCTCGCGCTCTGCGCTCTTTGCGCGGCAACCCTTGATAGAAAAGTGGGACCTCGACATTTTCGATGACGGTGAGTTCTGAAATCAGATTGAATGCTTGAAAAACGAAACCAATTCTTCGGCCTCGCACCTGCGAAAGCCGTTCATCATCGAGTGATTCAACATCGATCCCATCAAGTCGATATTCACCCGAAGTTGGACGGTCAAGGCAACCTAAAATATTCATCAACGTGCTTTTTCCAGATCCAGACGCACCCATAATTGCAAGGTATTGCCCCATCGGAATTGTCAGATCGACTCCGCGCAGCGCATCGGCCATCAACGAACCATCAGGATGGTTGTATCGACGGCAAATACCGACAAGTTCTGCTGCGATTTCACTCTTCACAGTCAAGATGCTAACGCCACATTCATTCTCGGTTTTCACGGATTTTGTTTACGCCGAACAATGAGTTCAACTGGAGTTCCTTCAACTGGTATTCGATCCGTCCACGACTCCCACATTGCTGGCGCGACATCAATGCGGTCTGGAATCACTTCCTCAAACGCAATCACCTCATCGCCAAATGTCACGAGACCAACAACGGAACCCGTGTAGTCCGCAACATAATGTTCGCCAGGCCCAAGTGATTTCGGATTCGGACGAACATGCGAACCCGCAAAGACAAATCGATCACAAGGAAACTTGACGGGTGTGTTCGATGACGCATTGGCAGGTACACCACGCACCCACTCGCAGATTGCGCACTCGTTGGTGCGTCCATCGCCCTGCCAACGCACGAACAATTCAATTTTAGAACCTGTTGGCGGCTGAAATTTTGCGACTGGATTTCCAGCCGCATCAGGAGGCATTTCTGACCACGAACCTGGTGTACCTGGCGTGAAACCTGCTGCAAGCAATGCTGCGTGGATCATTTTCGGCGCAACTTCGACAGCGAGCAATGATTCATGTTCGCGTGTCCCAGCTTTGCAAACGAGTTGTTCAAGAAAGCCAATGCGAGAAGCGATTTGCGATCGAATAATCACTTGGGAATTTTGAGGATCAACTTTTATATCTGGCCCGAGTTGCAGTAGCGCCTGCGGAGGAAGCGGCGAAGATTGTCCTTGTTTTATGGTTGGGAGCGGAGTGGAAGTTGGGTCTTTCGCGGATTGCGAAATCACAGGCGACGCGCAAGAATTGCACAGAGTAATGACCGCAGCAATCCAGATTGAATTCAATGTTCGTTTCATTAATTTTTGCTCGCCGCAGAGTAGTAAGGAGCAGAGCGCAGCAAGAGGTCATCCCAAAATAAAAAAGGCCCGGCGGAGGCAAGCCTCACGCCGAGCCCTTCCGGGGGCTTGGTAAGTAGATAATAATACTCTCTCTGTGCTCAAAGTCAACTCTGAACTATGATTTCGTTTCGAACACGACTTTTCAAATGACCCAATTCCCCATTCCAACCACACTTTCAAGGTCCGTTCGACTCTTCATTTCTCCAGATGGCAGTGGATCAATTTCGGATACTTCCTATAATTCCTTTGCGAGTTTTCCCTCTCCAAATGGCATCGGCGCTTGGTATGAATTTGAGGTCTCAATTCATGGCATTCCCGACGAAAAAACTGGGTATTTGGCGACTCTTGCACAACTCGATGCGGCCGTTCGAAGTTCGGTCATCCCGACTCTCAAAGCAGAACTTTTTTCACCGACCATTGATTCTCGTACAAGCCCTTCGATTCTTTTGCATGCGCTTGCAACAGGTGTTTCAAAGCACCTTCAACAGCCGATCGCATCTCTCTCGTGGAAAATCACACCGTTTCACAAATACTTATGGAACAACGAAATGCCAACCAAGACCACAATCACTTCGACATTTGAATTCGCCGCCTCGCACCGTTTGAATGACCCGAATCGCACACCCGCTGAAAATCAAAGTTTTTTCGGAAAGTGCAACAAACTGAATGGGCATGGGCATAATTATCGCATTGCAGTGTCGATTGTTGTTTTAACTGACAGCACATTCGGCATGGCAGGTTTGGAGGAGATTGTCGATCGATTGGTCATAGAGCGCTTCGACCACATGAATCTCAACATCGATTGCCCTGAATTTCGGGCTACAAATCCATCGGTTGAACACATCGCCGCTGTGTGCTTCGACCTGTTGAAGGATCCGCTTGCAAATCACTCTGCAGAACTGAAAAGTGTTCGGCTGTGGGAAACTTCAAAAACTTCCGCGACTATTGAAGCTTCGTGAACCCGCTAGACTTCTGCGTATGGCAAGACTCGTCAAATTTGAAGCGTTGAAACCAATCAAGATCGAACCACAGGAGAAAGCAATTTTCGTCTGTGCATGCGGTCTGTCCAAAAACTTTCCTCTGTGCGATGGACATCACAAAGGATGTGCAGAGGAACAACCAGATTGCACATACACATATGACGGCGATGGAAAGAATCCGAAAATTGTCAACGATCCAGCCTGAAGTCAACTGAGATCTTCTTCGCCAAGCAGTGTGAAGCGCTTGCGAAGCAGAATCTGCCCAGCCAAGTATGTGTCGTCAACAGCCAATGCAACGCAAGGTTCGCTTGCAGCACGCATAAGAACTGGATAGACAAATCGAATATTCAATTCTGCTCCAAGCAAATGCAGGCATAATTTTGTCAGCGACTGACCTTGGCAAATCTGAACGACAATCAGATCAAGTTCGCTGAAGGTGTAATTGTTCTTACGCAGCAAATGACGCGCAGCATCTGCGTTGGAGAAAATCATACGCACAACGGCATGATCACTTGAATCCATCACACTCAGCGCCGCAACATGGACCATCGAATCGTCTTCGAAGAGCTTCAACAGTTCAAGCAACTTGCCGACCTTGTTATCGAGAAAAACCGCAAATTGCCGCACCGATGGAGGGGAATATCCTTGTTCTGTTGGAATTGGGATTGCGCTACTCACGGAGATCTTTTCGTTGAGAGAGCGAGTATAACTTCACGACATAGAGCTTGCTCATCCAAGTAGAATCCTTGCAACCTGAATTGTGCAACATTCGGACTGCCCAACCAAACATCAAATGCGAAAAACAAACACAATTCTGCCAATTTTTATAGCGCTTTCCAGCATGTTGAGCATTCCTGCCACGCTGCACAGTGAGAGTGTTTCAGCACAATCTGCAGCGGCAGAAGACTCCCAGAAAGAGACTCCAAACTCGGTATTCGATGCACTCGCCACGGAGTATCAAACTTGGCGCGATTTTAGTTTCCCAGAATATGCCATCGCACATGGTCGACCAACAGCTCAAGATCGCATCACCGAGCCTGGAATGCGTGGAGCTTTCAATCGACACAATGACATCGGTATGTTCATCGAGAAAATTGACACCATCGACCGCGCTCAATTGAACGCAGCAAATCAACTTGACTATGACCTCCTCAGCCGTGATCTTCGCAACGATTTTGATTCGTTCCGTTTCAAGCGATGGATGATGCCCGTTGGTCAACGAGGCGGACCTCAACAAGATCTGCCACAATTCGCTGAGAACGTTCCATTTCGACAAGCCGCAGATTGGGAAAATTATGTCAAGCGCATGACGCGACTCGGATCCGCGGTGAGAGATACACAGTCGATGATGGAACAGGCTCTTGAAGAGGGAATCGTTCCTCCTGCAGCAGTTCTCGAAGGAGTTGTGGGGCAATTCGAAGCCGTTCTGCGAGAAAACCTGAATGAAATTGATGCACCGCTCGCTCTGATGCCAGCATCGATTCCGCTCGAACAACAGCAGAGTCTTCGCGAACAAGCGCGGACGGCAAAGTTGGACGCACTACTTGCACTTGGAGAAATGCTGCTTTGGCTGCAGGAAACATATATCCCCAAAGGTCTCAAGTCGATCAGTGTGAAAGACCAATATCTCGGAGCAGAGTTTTATGATTTCGAGTTAAAACGCTTTACAACGACAAATCTGACTGCGAAGGAAATTCACAACATCGGACTTACAGAAGTTGCGCGCATTCGCAGCGAAATGCTGGAAGTCATCGCACGCACCGATTGGTTTGCGGCTGATGCAACGCGTGCGAAACTTTCCAATGACGATCGATTCAACGCTTTTATTGCGTTTTTGAGGGAAGATCCTCGGTTCTATCACACTTCTGCGGAGACTTTGCTTGCGGGCTATCGCGAAATCTGCAAGCGCATCGATGCGAAACTTCCCGAATACTTCAGCGTCCTTCCACGACTGCCGTACGGAGTGCGAGAGATCCCCCGCTTCATGGCGCCATCACAGACAACTGCGTACTACCAATTTGGCAGTATGAAAGCGGGATTGCCAGGATGGTTTTATGCCAACACATATGCACTTGATCAACGACCGATATATGAAATGATTCCGCTCTCCCTGCACGAAGCCGTTCCTGGTCATCATCTGCAAATCTCCATTGCCCATGAAGTCGAAGGACTCCGCCAATTTCGCCGTGATGTTGATGCGACAGCATTCGTCGAGGGATGGGCGCTCTATGCAGAACGACTTGGTATTTCGATGGGGCTTTACGAGAATCCATACGACGACTTTGGACGATTGCTTTATGAAATGTGGCGCGCGTGTCGTTTGGTGGTTGACACTGGAATGCACGCGTTTGGCATGAGCCGCGACGATGCAATCTCATTCATGCAGCGCAACACTGCGCTTTCCAAATTGAACATCGAACGAGAGATCGATCGGTACATCGGCTGGCCAGGTCAAGCGTGTGGATACAAGATTGGCGAATTAGAAATTCGGCGCATTCGATCGGAGTGCGAAAAGCGTTTGGGAGAACAGTTCGATTTGCGGGTTTTTCACGATCATTTACTAAGTGCTGGTCCGCTCCCGCTGAATGTCTTACGGACTCGAATGGATGCGTGGTGCGATGAACTGCTATTGCAAAAAGGGATTGCTCAGCCGCTCGCGCCCAATGGTGGTTGATGGACCATGTCCAGGATGAACTGTGTATTCGTCTGGGAGTGCCATCAATTTTCGACGCAGAGAATCGTCTAAAGCTTTGGGATCGCTTGTCGGAAAATCCGACCTCCCCACCGATCCTGCAAAGAGTGTGTCACCGGCGATGACAACCTTTGCATCATCGCAAACAAAACTAACCGATCCTGGACTGTGCCCCGGCGTGTGTAAGACTTTCCAATGAGTTGGACCAAGCGTCAATGCATCTCCTTCGCTGAGGGTATGAGTCGGTGCACTCACCGAAACTGGATCCACTTCGGCGAATGCCGAAAGGTTCAATTGCGGATCGCCAAACCACGCATGCTCGAGCGAATGCGCGTGTCTTGGCACATCTCCAACAACTGCAAGAATCTTTTCGAGCCCCATGATGTGATCGAGATGTGCATGAGTAAAGAGAATCGCCTGAACTGTTATGCCATGATTGCGAATTGCATCCAAAAGCGGCTCTGGACTATCACCCGTATCGATAATCCATCCAGGACGCATCGCATCTGACTCGATCCATACGAGCCAGCAATTCGTCTGCCATGCGCCCAAGGGAAAACCTTTGATTCGGAGCTTTGCCACAGCGAGAACATAGTCGCTAACCTTTCCTTCATGCTGAAGCGGAGAATTGAAGAAGTTGATCCAGTTGCGATTGATCTTCCTGGAACGCAAGGAGTCTCGATGCGGCTGATGGTTGGGCGAAAAGATGGCGCACCAAATTTTTCGATGCGTCACTACACGGTTGCTCCTGGGGGAAACACGCCGCGGCACCAACACGACTATGAACACGAGGTCATCATCACTGGTGGGCAAGCTCGCGTCGAATATGACGGTGATTTTCACTCTTGCCGCGCGGGAGACATCTTGATGATCACTCCAAATCGGATGCATCAGTTTGTGAACGACGGTACTGAAGATTTGACATTCATCTGCCTTGTCCCCGTCAGCTTTGATTGCGGAAAGCCTACGCCTGGAAGTTGAATGATTCCTTATGCAAAGAGATGACCACACCTTCTGCTTGCGCATTCGAAAAACTTGCGATGCATTTTGTGCGCGAATTCTTCGCAGTCAAGTCATTCTTGCTGGGGTGATTGTTTCTGGAGCTTTACTTTGTGGATGCGACACCATCGGTTCTGACTTTGGATCGATGGGCGATGTGATTTCTCCACCATCCCCCACAGAAGCAGCGCAATGGGCAGTCGATACCACTGATTCAGAAAATATGCGCCGAGGAGTTGTTCTGTTAGGGACATCTTCTTTCGGGGGCGTCGATGCATACATCAAGCTCTATCGTTTTTATGTCAAGGACATGAAAGATCCATTGGTTCTCGGCGCTGCGATCGCTGCACTTTCGAGATTTGGAATTCCTGAGGATGCGGTGCTCATCGCTGAAAAGTTAAACAGTGAATCTCCTTATGTTCGTTTGTCAGCAGCAATCGGATTGCAACGCATCTACAATCCATCCGTTTCTCAAGCGATGTGGGTCAAGATGCAAGACGAAACTGAAGCGCAAGAGACACGAGTTGAATTAGCAATCGGAGTCGGACAGTATCCAGACGATGGTTCATTTCAAGCGTTGGTGACTGTGTTGGACCACAGCGAACTGACTGTGAATTTGGCCGCACTCGAAAGCTTGCGGATCATGACTGGCAATGATCTGGGCCTCGATCGAAGCAGGTGGCTTGGTTGGTACAACACAACTCCAGTTGAAATGAGATTTCGGACTCAAAACTATTATCTGTATCCAACTTTCCAGCGGCATTTGGGATTCTGGGACTATGTCATTTTTTGGGATATTCCCAAGTTTGAAACACCAGGATTGCCAAATGGAATTGCTGCTTCGGGATCGCGAAAGACCTATCAAGATCCTGCGTCGCCTGCTGCTACCACCCCGAGTGGGCCTTGAAAAGTTGCGGGCATTGAATGATGTGACATGCAAGATAGAGAAGGCTTTCGACTTTGAACAAATCAACAGACTCTCAATCAAGCGAACTTCGTGAAGACTTGCGCTTCACAACCACGTCCGTTGGTCCAGATGATCCACCAGATGCGGTGATGGCTCTTGAAGGCGCAGAGACATCTCTTGATGGATCAATCCGAAGCGGCAAACTTGCTGGCCGAACGATGTGGTCGGCAATTTGGTTTTTAGCGATTCCAATTCTGTTGCAACAACTCGTCGCTGCGTGTGTAGGTCTCGTCGACAAGATGATCGCAGGAAGTTTGCCAGGCGCAACTGTTGTTCCTGCGCTCGATGGAATTGGCATTGGTTCATATGTCGGATGGTTTATTGGAATTGCGATGGCTGGACTTGGTGTAGGCGCACAAGCGATCATCGCTCGCGCAATGGGTGCTGGGCGCACTCTCGAAAGTGAAGAAGCGTGCGGTCAATCGATCACACTCAGTCTGATCTGGGGAGCGCTGATCGGAATCATTCTTTGGTTCGCCGTCGTCCCTCTGGCAGAAGTGGCTGGTTTACACGGGCAAAGTGCGGATTTCTGCATCCAATATGTGCGACTGCTTGCCATCGCAATGCCTGCGACTGGAGTGATGACTGTCGGATCGATGTGCCTGCACGGCGCAGGAGAAACATGGACTCCTGCGTGGATTGCAGTTGTGGTCAATGTCATCAACGTAGTTTTTTCTTGGATCCTCTCTGGTGCGCAATACCAAGTAGGAAACTTTGTCGTGCCGAATGTTCTGGGCATCGACGGAGCAGAGTGGGGAGTGATCGGCATCGCTGCTGGAACTGCGATCTCATATCTTGTCGGCGCACTCTTGACTGTGCGCGCTCTGCACAAAGGTACGCGCGACTTCAATCCAAAGAAACGACATCTGCGACCCTCGCGAGAAATGACATGGCGCATCGCACGCATCGGCATTCCAAACTTTGCCGAAGGCATTGCGTTGTGGGGAGTCAATCTTTTCGTGATGATCTTCATCGGGATGATCGCTCACAATCGAATTGCACAAGGTAAGCCTGGCGATGGATTGATCGGCGCTCATATGATTGCAGTGCAGTGGGAAGCATTCTCTTTTCTGCCAGGATTCGCAATGGGAATTGCAGCTGGCGCACTTGCTGGGCAATACATCGGTGCAGGAAATATCCCACAAGCCCGCAAAGCAATTACCGCTTGCACAATTATTGGCTGCGCGATTATGGGATTGCTTGGAATCGTCTTCATCTTCGCAGGTGAACCGCTGACTCGAGTGATCAGCGATCAAGAAATTCATCTCACCGAAGTCCCACCGATATTGCTCACTTGCGGCTTGATTCAAGTCTTTTTTGCACTCGCAATGGTCATCCGAAATGGCCTCCGAGGAGTTGGAGATACGACCGCGTGTTTAGTCATAACTGTCATCAGCAGTTACTTCATACGACTTCCATTGGCGTGGGTGCTCGGCGTCTGGTTGGATTATGGCTTGCTTGGAATTTGGATCGCACTCTCTGGAGAACTGGTTATCCGCGGGTTGCTATTTCTCTGGCGCTTCCGGTCCAAGGGGTGGGAGCACCTGCGCGTTTGATTCGCCATCGACTTGTTCGACTGCAGATGGGCTTGGCGGAATATTCGGCAGAACATTGGGCGAAACATTAGGAGTGGAAGTCGTATTCCATTTGAAACCACTTGATGACCACGTGGAATTGTTCGACATCAAGATCGCTCCGCCTATTGTCAATGCGGCCGCTACCAAGACTGCGAGAATTGGAAGTAAGACTGCAACCGATGCACGGAATCCTGAAACATTATGCAAAGTGACAAAGGCGTAAATCATTGCGACTGCCATCCAGATAAAACTGACCCATAAAATATAAAACCCGCAGCAAGGAACTGCACTAATAATGAATGGACCAGTACAAAAAAGTGTCGCACTGAGCGTGTCAAGTAACGGTCTACGAACGTCACCGCCCATACGCAGAATTGCGTGAGAACAACTGCCCCAAAGCAGAAACAGGATTTGCCCAAGGATTGCAGATCCCAAAACAACTCCAATCAATTGTGCCACAAATATCAATACATATTCAATGCCTGACATACCTCGCAAAGATCCCACACCAATAAGCAATAGCAAGGGTGAAGTCGAAAACACGATTCCAATCGTTGAGCACAACAGTGAAAAGAACAACGCACTTTTGAGATTTGTACGCTCTGGAAGCGTTCGCCCAACTTGACTGGGCTGTGACATCGATTGACCCACTGTTTGCCAAAATGAACGCCAATATCCCAAACGAGAACGTTCGCTCCATGGATGAACGTCATCCATTGCCCGACTGCCATCGGTTTGCGGAGCGGGAAGCGCTCGCATCTGATCAAGATCAATAGGTTGCTTGCAAGCTGCACAAATGAAGGCGCGCGGTATGGGCAGGCCTTGCGGATCTGTTCCGCCATATGTGTGATCACAGTGCGGACAAAGGAACTGCGCTGAGAAAGGACGAAAACGAAAATCTTCGAATCGCCATTGGCGACCACATTCGGGACACCCGCCGGGCTTCATATTCCAAAGTTCATACTCGCATCCACGACAACGCATCAGTGTGTTTCGACAACTCGGCGCAATCTTGCCGATGGAATGTTCAGTTGCTCACGATATTTCACCACCGTTCGACGAGCGAGTGGTATGCCTCTCTCCTTCAATGCGAGTGAAATCGCCTGATCCGAGAGTGGCTTGGACTTCACTTCTGCGGCAATAATTTCTCCAACAATTGCCTTGACTGCAATCCAAGAAATATCGCTGCCAGATTCCGTCTCTGTGCCACCAGCGAAAAGTTTTCGCAATTCGAATGACCCGCGTGGGGTGACGATCCATTTGCCAGCAACCGTTCTGCTAATCGTGCTGACATTCATTCGAAGTTTCTTTGCAACTTGTGTCATTGGCAGTGGCTTCAGCGCGCCTCCACCAGAATCAAGCCACTCGCGTTGATTTGCGATCACTTCGTTCACAACACGCAGAAGCGTCGCACCACGCTGCTCAATCGCATCGATAAACCAGCGCGCACGGCGAATGCCATCGTTCAACATCAATTTCGTGGCGGCATCTGTCTTCTTCGCTTTGGACAATCGCAAATATTCTTCGCTGACTTGCAGATTTGGCAGAACTCCACTTGCCAACCGAGCTGAATATGCGTCAGTAACTGCGTCATATTCGATGATGACATCTGGACGAACCAAGGGTGCGCTTTCAACCTTCAATGATCGGCCGGGCGCAGGAGTGCAATGTCGAAGGCACTCTCTGGCAAGATCAAGCCGCTCGCTTGTCCAACCGTGACGCTGTCGAATAGCCGTGAGACGATTGGACTCTAAATCGCGAAGATCATTCTCGACAAGAATTCTTGCGTCAGCGAAACTTGTATCGCCATCAATCGCAGTCTCTCTTTTTTCGCGAGCATTCAACTGCAATACGAGCGATTCGCTCAAATTGCGAGCAGCCATCCCTGGTGGTTCAAGATGCGATTGAAGACGCTTCAGCGCTTCGGTCAAAAGTGCAGCAGTCGGAGTCTCGGTCCCAAAATCCGTGACATCCCCTGCGATTTCTTCGATCGAGCGAATGAGAAAACCATTCTCGCCGATGTTGGATATCAACACTCGTCCTGCTGACATAATGGGAGGCGGAGCTTCGCAGAGCGCCCACTGATCCAACAGAATTTCCTCGAAACTCTGGCCGTTTGATGGCGCACTTTCCAATGCTGCTGAACGAGAATCAAAATCCCCTTCACGACGAACGATTTCTCTCCAGGTCTCTGAAAATTCGTCGTCGCCCATGCGCTCATGCAATTCTTGCGCGCGCTCGAATCGATCCGCTCCTGCAGGCGCAGGAGTGACTAGTGCGGGTGATGGCGAAAAATCACTCGCATCGTTGCCACTCGAAGCATCGAGGCTTTGTCCTGGCTCGACTTGTTCGAGGGCAACATTGGATTCCAATTCTGCTTCGATTCGTTCTTCAATGGCGGCGAGGGGCATCTGCAGAATCTCCATCGACTGGAGAACCCGAGGCGCCAGTTTCATCTGTTGGCCAAGACGGACTTGCGCCTGCTGAGAAAGTTCAAATCGCACGCACGAATCGTACCTTTCTTTCGTCCCTGATCTACACAATCTGACGCAGCGAAATTGCGTCAGAAAGCGCAGCGCGATTCGCAAATTCTATTTGCGACCCCGACGGCAGTCCGCGTGCGAGCCTTGTGACTTTGATCGAAGTTTTCGAAAGAAGTTCTGCGATATACAGTCCAGTTGAATCACCTTCAAGATCAGGATTCAGCGCAAGAACAATCTCACGAATCTCAACTCCACACGAATTGCGCGCAGGATCAATCACACGAGCCATGAGATCGCTTGCAGTAATACTTTCGGGACCGACACCATCAAGCGGATCGAGACGGCCCATTAATACGTGATAGACGCCTCGAAACATTCCAGTTTGTTCGAGATTGATGAGGTCCTTTGGTTGCTCGACAACCATAACGATGGATGCATCGCGCCTTGTATCTGCGCAGATATGACATGGCGAATGATCCGCTGGATTCCAGCAGATAGGACAGTGCCGAACTGTTTGCTTGACTGCCGTAATTGCCTGTGCCAATGCAAGTGCATCTTCACTTGGTGCTTTGAGAACCCAGAATGCCAGCCGCTCCGCAGTGCGTCGACCAATTCCTGGAAGCACTGCCAATGCTTCGATCAGCCGATTGACGCTTTCCGGATATGGACCTCGGTCGCTGTTCGAGCGTGGCATCGTCAGAGATTCCCGTTTGAAGGCGCCGTGGAATTTGACGTGTTTTTCGTGCTCGCAACTGTGCGCGGCGAGACACGATTGACTACAGCATCGAGAATTTCTGCAGCTTCACGAACCAGCGGATGTCGACGAACTGCTTCAAGATTCAGATCAGTCCGAGGAGCAACGAACGTTTTCGCGAGCTCATTTTCTGGTTCTTTTTGTTGCGTTGGCGTTGGCGGCGTGAAAGTTTTCGAAGCAGAAACAAATTGCGGCACTGCGACTGACTTTGCCGAGGGGATCACTGACGCAGTGGCGCGCACGCGAGACAAATCAACTATTTTTTTTTTGGAATCAGAAGCAGTGCCTTCACCAGCAAGCAGCGCAACACCACTCGTGAAATGCTCCGACATACACAGTCGTGCGATCACTGCATCAAAGAGAGCGCGAGGAATTGCAGATCCGCGAATATTTCTGACGGACGCATCGCAAAGAGCAATCAAATGCACCAACGCTGGAGGATCAAACTTGCCTGCATGCACCGCCATTCGATTTCGGGTCTCCGCAGGAAGATCGACCAATTCACTTTGCGCGCCACACACACGAAGTAAGAGTGCGTCACGCAAACGAGATGCGATCGTGTCGAGCGCATGGTCGCAGGACATCCCCTGATCCAACAAGGTTGCTGCAGTCGCCAATCCCCGTCCAGGATCTCCATCGGCAATAGCTGCCAACAATGCCTCGAGTAATTCTTCATCTGGAAGTCCCAGAACATCACGCGCCAATGCGACTGAAACATGGCCAGATGCGGCAGAAACAAGTCGATCCAACAAACTCAGTCCGTCACGCATAGAACCGTTGGCTAATCGCGCGACCTGCAGAATGACCGCTTCATCCGCCGACAGCTTTTCGCTTGTCAACACACTGCGCAGATGTGCCGCAATTGCAACTGTTGGGATCGAACGAAAATCAAAGCGTTGACAACGACTTTGAATAGTTGCCGGGACTTTATGAGGTTCTGTCGTGCAGAGAATGAACTTCACATGTGCTGGAGGTTCTTCCATCGTCTTCAGCAATGCGTTGAACGCAGGCTGAGTCAGCATGTGCACTTCGTCAATGATGTAGATCTTGTACGGACTGCGCGCAGGAGTCATTCCAGCGCCGGCGATCAGATCGCGTGCGTCATCAACTCCACGATTGCTTGCGCCATCGATTTCAACGACATCAAGATCTTGCCCACGCATAATTGATTCGCCAATTGCAGTCTGCTGCGTAAGCGAATCGACGGCATTCAACGCACGGGCAAAAATTCGCGCCATCGAAGTTTTACCAACCCCACGAGTCCCGCAAAAAAGATATGCATGTGCAGTCCTGCCAAGTGCAATCGCATTGCGCAAAGTATTCGCAATCGCATCTTGACCAACGACCTCTTCAAAGGAACGAGATCGATAGCGCCTTGCAAAAACTTGATAGGGTTCTGCTGCAACTTCACCGCCAAAGAGATCACGCTTTGGAGAATCGGAATCCGCCACTTCGGAATCGATAGGTGACTTCGCAGCGACATTCAGCGCGTCAGACTGAATATCCGACTCGCTCGTACGATTTTTTGCTTTGGCTTTCGGTGTCATAACAAAGTAGGCAATGGGGAGGACGACCAGGCGACCAACGGCATGGACGACGAAGCTTATGGCTGCTGCCGTCAGGCCCTGACCAGGTTCACGAGCCGCCCACCCATCGGGCCCGGCCGTCCTCCTCATTTCCTACAAGTAATCTTACCACTCCTGTCTACACTCATCATAGTGAAAGAGCAAACAGATTTATCCTCCGTTGTGATCCCTGCAAACGCAGCAAATGATAAGACGGTACTGCGCAAATCGTCGAACATCCGCGAAAGTCGATTTCTGCTTCTATCCGTTCGTCTGATTTTCGTCGCATTACTTGTGGTTGTGGTCACAGTCACAGTCGCAAGTTCTCGAAACATTCAAGAATTCGGACCCACAACACTCTTTGGATTAATCATCGCCGCCGTTGGTGTGGGAATAGTTGTCCTACTGCTCGACCTCCTGACGCCCAACAAGCGATTGACTTCCGTTGCGGGCGTCTATCTAGGCATTTGCCTGGGACTTGTTGCGGCTGTTGCGTTCGGCGCATTGATTGATACGGTCGCTCGCGCATGGGATATTCTCGATGGCCCCGCACAACTCTATCTCAGCCTCACAAAGATCATCATCGGTATTGTTCTCTGCTATCTCTCGGTCTCGATTGTGCTCACGACGAAAGATGATTTCAGGTTCATCATCCCATATGTTGAATTCAATAAGCAAGCAAGTGGAATTTCTTCGATCCTTCTCGATAGTTCGACTCTGATTGATGGACGAATTGAAGCGCTCGCTCAAGCACATGTTTTGGACGCACCACTGGTCGTTCCAAAGTTTGTGCTTGAGGAGTTGCAGAAACTTTGTGACAGCAACGACCGGCATAAACGAGCTCGCGGTAAGCGTGGTCTGGACTTGGTCGCTCATATGCAAGAGAACACAAAGATTGATTTGCGAATCGAAGATATTGATCTCGATGGACGAGGCGTCGATCGCATGTTGGTCGAATTGGCGATAAAGGAGCACATGCGAATTGCGACAAGTGATACAGGCCTGCAACGAGTTGCCAATATCAGCGGTATTGTCACAATCAATGTGCACGAAATCGCCATCGCACTCCAGCCACCTATGTTTCTAGGCGAATCCATTGGTGTCGAAATCACACGGGTGGGTGAACAGGACGGACAAGGCATTGGACACCTCCCTGATGGAACGATGGTGGTGATCGATGGTGGTGCGGAAAAAATTGGAACTCATGTCAGTGGAACTGTCAGCAACATTCTGCAAACTGCTGGCGGGAAAATCGTTTTTGCGAAAATTGATCCCCCGCTTTCTGGCAGCACGGAATCCATGGCAGCGAAAGCGATCAATCAGCCACGCGACCCGCAATCAGGTGCAACTTTCCAACCCCCAAACACAGATCCAACTCGTCGATCAACTCCGCCAAGCGCTCGCAATCCTCGCAGAGGATGATATTTTTTATGCCCTCTGAACCTTCGGATACAAACCAATATTTGAAACATGGTCAACCTGAAGGCCACGAACTTTTACTCGTTGGAGGTGCGTATACAGCATCGCGAGCCCTGAGCGATTTGATTCTTCGTGCAGGTGGAATCCAGGTCAATTTATGCGCACGACTAAATGATGCGGTCGATGTCGCGATTCGTATTTGCCCAACAATCATCTTGCTAGATCTTCGAGAGAGTGGAATTGATGGTCTTGGCATTCTCGACACATTTCAACGCAGTCCTGAAGTTGGAGCAGTCCCGATTATTCTGCTGACGACTCTAGAAACATCGGTCATTCGAGACGAAGCGTTCACTCGGGGAATTGCGGACTTTATTGTCTATCCACTCAGTGCAACTGAATTGATTGCGCGCATTCGCATTCATTCGACGGGATACCTGAATGTCCTGAAGCGCAATCGCAGTGCGACTGCGTATGAATCACTCCAAAGCGAACTGCGCACGGTCCACCGAGCACTCGAGGAAAGTCGCAGTCAATCCGAGCATCACATTCAGAAGACAGACGATGTTCAATGGCAAAAGCGTGTCAGCGGCTTGGTCAACATCGGAATCGAACTCAATCAAATTCAGGATTTCCATTCTCTGATGGACCGAATTCTCTCAGAAGCACGATATCTCCTTCACTCCCAGGCTGGGACGATCTTTCTTCGTGAAGGAGACACTCTTCGATTTGCGTACTTCCACAACGACGCACTTGCAGAGCGAACGAGCACAGGAGAGCCACCCCCTATAGAAAGTTTTCGAATCCCCATTACCGACCGCAGCCTTGCTGGTTGGGTGTGCTTGACAGGTCAATCGCTCTATATCCCTGACTGTTACAACATTTCACTCGAATTGCCATATCGATTTGATTCTTCATTTGATCTGCTCTTGGGATACCGAACTCAATCGATGATTGCGATGCCACTCAAGAATCAGAGTGGCCGAATTCTTGGGGTGATCCAAGTCATCAACGCAGTATCAACAGATGGCCGCACGATAATGGGCTATTCCAACGAAGACATCCGTTTACTTGAACATTTCGCCAGTGTTGCAACCGTCGCAATTGAGCGAGCGCACATGATCGAAAAAGGGGTTGAAAGACTGATTCGAATGACTCAAATTCGAGATGTTGATGAAAGCTATGCACACAGCCAACGCGTAGAGGGTTATGCAAGTGTGATCTTTGAGGAATGGGCTCTTCGCCGTGGATTGGTGGGAGCTGCGTTCGATCGACAACGGGATCGTTTGATGTATGCGGCAAAACTGCATGACATCGGCAAGATGGGTGTCTCCGATTCGATCCTAAAATCACCCAAGATGTTGAGTGAGAGTGAACGCAGAGACATCGAAAAACATACGCACACTGGTGGCGCATTCTTCGCTCGAGAACCAACGGACTTTGACGAAGCGGCTAGAGAAGTTGCTCTCTATCACCATGAGCGATGGGATGGCGACGGCTATCCCGGCTTTGAAGAGGGCGGGGTTCATCGTGGACGACGGGATGAAGAGATTCCACTTTTCGCAAGAATTGTCGGATTGGCGGATGTCTTCGACGCACTCAGTTCGAATCGTTGCTATCGAGATGCATGGAAAGAAGAGCAAGTTCTGCAACACATACAGTCGGAAAAAGGCAAGCATTTCGATCCCGAACTGGTTGATATTTTCTTTGCAAAGTACGACGCAATTTGCAGAGTGCGTCATGCGAATCAGGAACCATCATAAAGCGCCTGCGGTGATTTACTCACTTACACGCACATTCGCTCGTCAAATCTTCATCCTGTGGGTCATTGCAGCCTGTCTGAACACTTCACTTGGCTGCGCATTGCAATCAAGCAAGCCTTTACGAACGACATTGCCTGCGGAGAGTGTGCGCTTTCAATTTCGAGAGGTTGCGATGGGATGCGAGATGCGCATCGAACTCTTTGCGCAGACATCCTCGCAGGCACAGATACTTGCGCGTGCAGCATTCGACAGAGTGCATTCGCTTGATGAGGTCCTCAGTGACTATCGCGCATCATCGCAAGTTGGAAGGCTTCCCACGGATGCCATGAAAGCATTCGCAATCAGTCCAGATCTTTGCGAAGCGCTTGAAAAGTCGATTCGTATTTCGCGCGCGACGGAAGGTTGCTTCGACGCGACGATTGGCGTGTCAAGCCAACTCTGGAGACAGGCGCGCAAAGATGGAATTCTTCCAAGCACTGAAGCGATTGCTCGTGCGAATGAGATGGGTGGCTGGGATGAAATCACCGTAGATCCTTGTGAAAATCATAGAGATGCAACCATCAGATTCTTACGCAGCGGAATTCGCTTGGACTTTGGAGGAATCGGCAAAGGTATCGCAGCACAAGCAGCGCTTGACACTCTGCGCTCTCTTGGCACTTCTGTTGCGATGTGTTCGCTTGCTGGCGATATCGCCTGTGGCGATGCGCCAACAGGCAGCGACGGATGGTTGATCGACGTCGAGTCTGGAATTGAAGGAGTGCCGTCATGCAGGCTCGTTCTGCACAATCAATCTGTTTCAACAAGTGGTGATGAGTCGCAGCATCTTGATGCAAACGGAATTCGCTATTCCCACGTGATCGATCCTCGAACTGGACACGCGGTCACGCGGCGTATTGCAGCAACGGTTATCTGTCGCGATGGAGCTATTGCAGACGCACTTGCAACTGCGCTCTGCGTGGGCGGTCCAGAATTGCTTGATCGCTCGACAGATATACAGCACGCACTTGGCGATTTTCAAGCAAGAGTGACAGAGATCACATCCTCTGGGCGAGAGTCGACAACAATGACTCTCACGAGTGGATGGAATGCGCTTCTGGCATGGAACATCATTCCCCGCGACCAGGTATCGCAACTGGCGCTTGCTGAAGCGGGCCAAACTGCAATGAAGGTGGCATCAGATTCATCGGATCTGAAAGGGCCGCTTCCCAAGTGAATTCTGCTCCAGAATATGCAGCCATTCGACCCATAATCGCACTCATCGTGCTCTCTGCAACCTGCTTCGTTTCGTTCAGCGGAGTTCCGTCCAAGATCGCCTTCTGCAAATCAATGTGTTCCTGCACATAGGGATTGTTGTTGGGACCATCGAAAGTCCAAGGATTTTCGCCAGTGATTTTCGCAGATCCAGATGTGAGTCGAGCAATTCCTGTGGTTCCATAGATGACTTCTTCCACTCGGCCCGAAGTGTTTTCTTGTTGCCGAGCCATACTGAGAGCGAATCGTGGCTCGGTATCACCTTCTGCTTGTGGATATTCAAAGTCCACCGCAAAGTGATCAAAAACATTTCCAAATTCTTTCTGGTCGGTTCGTGCCTGACGACCTCCGACCGCAATGCAGCGTGAAGGATGAGAACCCATTGCCCAATTTGCAACATCAATATTGTGTACATGTTGTTCGACAATGTGATCACCCGAAAGCCATGTGTGATAGAGCCAATTTCGAACTTGATTTTCCACATCGCTTCGAGTGGGTTGGGGAGCAACATTCCAGAGACTTCCCATATTCCAGAAGACGCGCGCTGCAACGACTCGACCTATGGCGCCATCTTTGATTCTCTGCATCGCTTCCAAATAACACCATTCGTGCCGACGTTGCGTCCCAGCTGCGACACGCAAATTCTTTGCGTCCACTTCTGGAGATGCGGCAAGCATCGTTCGGATTCCAGTTGGATCGACTGCAACAGGCTTTTCTATGAAAGCGTTTCTCCCAGCTGCAACTGCAGCAGAAAAATGAATCGGACGAAATCCAGGCGGCGTCGCCAAAATCACGTAATCGCACGGAACGGAAATCACCCCTTGATATGCGTCAAATCCAGTAAAACATTGGGCAGAAGCAACCTTTGCTCTTTCGCCAAACGATTGCAGTCCAGAGAGCGCCGATGCGATACGTTCTGGAAAGAGATCTCCCATTGCAACGATGCGTGCATCAGATGATGCTTCCAAAGCATTCCCCGCCGCGCCTGTTCCTCGACCACCGCAACCGATGACACCGATTCGCAATTCGCGCTTGCCACGTGCAGCGACCAAACGCGCCGCACGAGCGTTAGTGGAAACCAACCCTCCAGCGCTTGCGATTGCGAGTGTCGTCCACGCTGTGCTTTTTACGAAGTCGCGTCGATTGATAAATGTCATTGAATTCCTTTTGTTCAAACTGCCGTCGTTGGATTGACACCAGGATGCGGAGCCTTCTGAATTGGCATTGGATTCTCAAATGATTTTGGCGTCAGATTTTCTCCCGAAGTGGTCGCTTCTTCCCATGTGACCTGCTTGCCCGAATACGCGGACATTCGACCCATAATTGCCATCAAGCAGGAATCGGCCATGAATTCTCCTTCGTTGATCGTTCGATTCTCACGAATAGCCTTGAAGAGTGTGTCGTGTTCTACTTGATACATATCTGGTGTCGCTCCATCCTTTGGATAAGACCAAATCGTCTTGCCAGAATAATCCTTGATCCAGTGCGTTGGACCCCAACCATTCACCCACGCATATCCCTTTGTGCCGTTAATCCAATCGTCGTTGTTGTTGTAACAATTTGCTTGCTGACGAGTGGTCAAGACACAGCGCGGGCCATTCTCATATTCATAAATGATTGAGAAATTGTCGTAAATATCCCCACGTTCTGGAACATCCTCTCGGCAAAAGCGACTTCCAATTCCCGTGCACTTTGTTGGATGCCGGCCACCCATCCCCCAATTGATCTTGTCAATGGAATGAACTGCTTGCTCGACAAGATGATCCCCCGAAAGCCAAGCGAAGTGTTGCCAATTTCTAAGTTGGAAATCGAAATCAGACCAACTCGCTTGCCTTGGTCGCGTGCCAAGCGGTCCAGTCAAATATGTTGCGCTGATACTGACAACTTCGCCCAATCGACCACCAAGAATTTCGCCATAAATCGCACGTTCTGGGCTGGAACTTCTCCAACAAAATCCACTGATGATTGTCAGGTTTTTCTCGCGTGCAATCCGCACACTTTCCATCACAGATCGATAACCCACCGAGTCAACACAGACAGGTTTCTCGCAAAAAATATTTTTTCCTGCTGCGACGGACTTGGCGAGTTGTTCAGGACGGAATGCAGGCGTTGAACAAAGAAGCACAACATCAACAAGCGGGAGAAGTTGATCGATCGCATTGAGTCCGACAAATTGTCGCTCTGCAGGAACGAGCACGCGGTCCTTCGAATCTTCCTTCAATAAATTTGCGAGGCTGGAATCGATGCGATCTTGAAACGCATCAGCCATCGCCCAGATCACGACACCTTTGTCTGCAGCAAGCGCTTGGGCGGCGGCGCCAGTGCCGCGACCTCCACACCCAACAACTCCAACTTTGATTCTGTCATCACCTGGGGTACCAGCCCAAACTGGAAAAGCGCCTGGGAAAGGACCCAGCGCTGCGCCAACTCCAACAATTGCCGCTGTTTTCATGAAGGTACGACGAGTTTCATCGGTCTGGGACATCGGATCTTTCTCCATATGTGCGAACTCAAATTTGAACCCACTACTGAAAAGTCAACAAGAGGCTACATCACTACGGATTGGGAGTTGCGGGATTTTCTGGAAGGGCTGGCGCATCTTTCGCAGCAACTGGCCCATCGCAAACCACTCGAAATCCAATCCACCCCGCGTCTGCAAGCCACCAAATGCTCTTTGGAATTTGCGGATCAGTGCGATTCCATTTTGGCGATTCAACTTGCAATTCACTGCATCCGATTTCATTCTTCGCTTCGCGATATGAACCTCCAAGAACCACCCCACTTCCATCGGTCTGCACGCACCACTCCGCAAGGTTGCCATACAAATCATGCAAGCCCTGCGCATCGGCCTTCTTCGTTCCAACCTTGTGAGTCGTGCCATCGCTGTTCTCATCAAACCAAGCGAAATCGCTCACCGCATCAGCGGAAATCTTTCCCATTTCGCAGGCATGCTTCCATTCTGCAACAGTTGGCAATCGATAATGCTTGCCACTCTTTGCAGAGAGCCACTGGCAAAATGTATTTGCATTTTTGAAGCCAACCGAATTCGCCGGCCATCCAGCATGTCCAAATCCTCGGTCCATGGCGATGTATGGTTTCGTTGGACGAGTCACTACATCGGCGCTTGGCGAATCGCTCTTACCATCAACTTTGTCGAAGCCATAAATGCAAATATCAAGCACTTCCCACGGAATTTCCGTCTTGCTCATCCAAATACTGCCAGCACCAGAGATCGCTGCAACAGGGATCATTTCGATCGATCTTGCAGTTCCACCAATCGATTCGGTGAATGCCTTGGGGTCAGGATCCCCCGCTCCAGAAAGAATCAATCCCAAAAGTGCAAATAGGCTTGCAACAGCAGTGCAACTGCATATTTTTTGTGTAATTTTCATTGATCTCATTGGAAAGTTTACCGATCTGTGACAAGATGTAAACATAGGATCTCATTCAATGCTCGCTCTTCTCACCTCCATCGTTCTGCTTGCGGCACCTCAATCACTCGAAGCGAGCGAGCCAAAGGTCGTCGAGATCCTCACGCTCCCACTCGCTGATGAAAGTTCAATCACTCTACGACTCGAATCGATGAGCGTGGTATCCCCAAGCGGCGTCTTAGCACGAAGGAGTTATGGTCGCGAAATATGGACACCACTCGATGGATCTCGTGTCAAGTTATGGAAAGCGAATTCAATCGATGGCTTGTGGAGCGGATTTCTTGCCTTCAGCCCAAGCGGTGGATTGGGATGGATCGAGTCAAACGGTCAGCGCTTGGTATTGATGGGCTTGCAGGAAAATCTTGCCTCAGAAACTCGCAAAGGTCTTCGCCCAGGACCTTGGCACTTGGAACCAGAAGGACGACCTGCCGCACCACCGATCGAAGAAATCTGCGGAGTTCACGATCATTCCGATGATGAAGGTTCCATCGCAGGCGCTGCTATTCCTGGTGTGAATATTGCGACTCTTCCTCGATTGGTCGAGATGGCTATCGATGCGGACTATGAATTCACTTCGATGTTTGCAACACCGACTGAAGCGATTGATTACATCTTGACTCTGTATGGTGCGAACAGTTTCATTCTCGAGCGTGACTGCAACACTCGTCTTCGCATGAATTACATTCGAACATTCGACAGTGCAGATGACTTGTATAATGAACCAAATCCGCTCAATCCCTTCCGAAACGAATGGAATGAAAACCAAACTTGGGTGACGCGCGATCTTGCTCAACTCCTCACTGGCCGAAGAGATTTGCCGTACGGCGGCGTTGCTTGGTTGAATGCTGCATGCACAGATTATGGCTACTCCGTTTCTGGATACATGATCGGTTCATTTGCTGACTCCACTCAGACAAACCCTGGAAACTGGGACATTATTGTTTCCACACACGAAATCGGCCACAATATTGGAACGCTCCACACGCACGATTACGACATCGATACTTGTGCATCAGGCGGTGTGCAGCGTGGAACGATCATGAGTTACTGCCATGTGGTCTCTGGAGCAACATCGAATGTCGATCTGCGATTCCACCGTGGAACTGCTGAGGTTGTCATCGGATGGGAAATTGAAAACGCACCGTGCCTTGCAAGTGATTGCAACAATAATGGCACAAGCGATGAAGAGGAAATTGCAAACGGAACGTTGATAGATACCAACGAAGATGGGATTCCAGATCTCTGCCAAGATTGCGATACCAACGGAGTGCTCGATCCAATTCAAATCGCCGCAGGTGCTGCAGACCTTGATCAAAACGGACGACCAGACAGTTGCGACATTGACTGCAACGCAAATGGCGTTCCTGATCTTGCAGATATTGCCAGCGGAAAAATCGCAGACGATGACGGCAACTTCATTCCAGATTCCTGCCAAATAGATTGCGACGGAAATGGCGTAGCAGATGGTGTTGATTTGATTGTGAATGTCAGCCGCGATCTCGATCGCGATGGGGTGATCGATTCCTGTGAAGACTGCAATAACAATGGCATTGCAGATCCCACCGATCTTGCTGGAGCACTGGGGCTTTGGACTGTGCAGTTTTCTCCCCCCCTCTTGATTGAACTCGATGGCCGCAGTGGAGTTCAGCGTCGAATGATCAACCCTGAAAGTGCAGGGATTCAGTCTTTTTCTGCGATTGAAACGGCAGACGATAACTCGATCATCCTTGCTGTAATTGTCAATGGCGAATCTGCGCTCTTTCGATTCAATCGTGCGACTGCTGATCTGTTACGCATCACGCCAAGCGCATCTGCTTTCCCCATCGCGAACAAATTACGATTGGTTCCAGGCACCAGCGGCCCGCTCGCCCTCTGTGATGTGCTCGACCCAATCAATAAACGAATCACCCGTTGGCGATTAAGCGATGGCGGATCTTTGGGAACCGTCGTTCAACTTTCGACTGACTCATTGCCACGTTCCTTTGTACGACAAGCTTCCGCATATCTCATCATCAACGCAGATGGAACAATCATGCGTAGTGCGAATGAAGGAAGCGCGCCCGTTGCATTTGCAGCACTCCCAGTTGGCGCAGATGCAACCGATATTCTTGTTGCCTCGAATGGAAATGTTTTGGCCAGCGACCGCGCAAGCGATTCGATTCAGAAATTTTCTTCGACCGGCGATTCGCTTGGGCGCTTTGATGTCGGACCTGTTCCAACATCATCCGTTGCGCTCATTGATCCACAATCCCTCGTGACTGCGCGACAAAATCCAAGCGTCATCTTCATACTTACAGCGGGAGCAAACGCCGCCGTCCACGGCCACCGTCTCTCTGATGGGTTTTACCTTCGTACATACCGCATCTATAGAGTGGACGCAGTCGGATCCGATGGATTTGCGCAAATTGGCTCTTCACCGCTTGATATTGATATGGATTTCGAACTCGATTCTTGCCAAATACCACTCTCCCCCGATCTGAATCAAGATGGATTTGTCAATGGATTTGATTTGACAACCCTGCTCTCTGCTTGGGGATCATCCAATCTTGCCGCTGACATCAATCGCGATGGCACCGTCGGCGGGCTCGATCTTGCGATCATTCTTTCGGCGTGGACTGGATAAGTATCAGCGTTGGCAGCGCAACCAATTGAAGCTCGTCCAATTGAAGCTCGTCCAATTGAAGCTCGTCCAATTGAAGTTCGTCGAATCAACCTCGACGTGTCCACAAAGCTGCATCGAGTATCGACCAGATGTGGATGATCCAACCGAGAAGAATCCACCAAAGAATTGCCGCGAGCACAAACTGCACAATTGCAATCAGCAATCTTCCTTGTAGCAATTGCCCCAGTCCAGGGATAAAGAAACTGCAAAGTGCAGAGATGACATTTCCAGATGAACCTTGCCCGCTACTCATGTGCAATCCTCAATTCCACCACAACTGCTTCAACCCCAATCTGATAACAGAACGGTCAAGTCTTCGCCGCTTACAACTCCGTCACCATTGATGTCTGCTGATCCAGGACCGCCCCACTGCGAAAGTAAGGTTGCTAGATCAGTTCCGTTGACAGAGCCGTCACCATTGATATCAGCGGGTCGTGGGGAAGTGCAATCAAATCCGAACATGCGCAGATCATCAACGCCAGCCTCG